>CAYGHZ010000180.1:0-4618 GCA_964349635.1 uncultured Candidatus Marinamargulisbacteria bacterium | reverse complement strand
CCCCCCGCGATAACAACGGGGATCGAAACGCCGGAGACCACCTTTTCAAAACTTTTTGCGGATCCCGTGTAGCTGACCTTGACGATATCTGCGCCAAGTTCCATCGCAACCCGCGCGGCATGCGCGACATTTTTATCTCCTAATTGCTGACCCTTTAAATACATCATGGCCAGCAACGGAACGTTCCAACGGGAGCATTCCTCCGATATCCGGGCCATACTTTTCAGCATTATGCGATCGTCGTTTGTCCCCAGGTTAACGTGAACCGATACCGCATCGGCCCCCAAATACAGGGCTTCCGAAACACTCCCTACAAGTACCTTCCCATTTGGATTAGGGCTGATCGATACCGAAGCGCTGACATGCAGTATGACCCCCAGAGAGCTTTTTGAAATCAGGTCGAGGTTGGCCTGAATACTCCCCTTATGTAAAATCACGCCGGAGACCGGGGATTTCAACAGCCTTCCTATTGCGGACGAAATCGATGTGATTCCTTGAACGGGACCCAATCCCACCCCATGATCCATAGCGACCAAAATCATTTTTTTTGTTTCTGAAGGAAATATGCGCCGTAGCCGGGCTTTTTTCATTCGGTAACCTCCTCTCGGGATGAAGTAGCTGATCGACCTTTTGCAAATCCGCTGCCATGTGAATCGACGCCTCAAGAAATCATTGATTGACGATTTTTTTGCGGCTGGATTACTGTATGCCCGTCCCAACTGCCAAATTTTTTGCACCTCATAAGGAGAAGACCATATGGCCAAAATTATGATCAGCGCCGGAGAAATTTCAGGCGATGTCCATGGCGCGAAGCTGGTTCAAGAAATAAAAAAGATGGATCCGACTCACACCTTTTTTGGAATGGGTCATAGCCGCATGAAAAATGAGGGCGTGCAGATCATGGCAGATTTATCGACGGTATCGACCATTGGATTTATTGAGCCGATTCGCTACGTCCCGAAAATTTTGTTCACCTATTTCAAAATGAAGCGGCTAATGAAACGCCACAAGCCGGATCTGTTGATTCCTATCGATTATCAGGGATATCACATGGTTTTGATCGCTGCGGCCAAGAAGCTGAATATTCCAGTCATTTATTATATTTCACCGCAAGAATGGCAGTGGGGCACCGAAAAGGGCGGGCGAAGGGTGGTCGAGCTAACGGACAAAATTCTGTCCATTTTTAAGGAAGAGGAAGCATTTTATAACGCATTGGGAGGTAGCGCCGTTTATATTGGGCATCCCATATTGGACTTAGCGCAGTCGAAAATAACGAAAGACGATTTTTATGCAAAACTAAAAATACCGTCCGGCGTCAAAATTATTTCTATTTTTCCGGGATCGCGACCGCAGGAAATCAACTATACGCTGCCGATACTTCTGGGGGCGGCTTCGCTTCTTCAACAAGAAAATCCAGAATTAAAATTTGTTGTTTCCATTGTTTCGCAAAAATATGAATCTGAAATCAAGAAAAAGACGGCGCAAAGCGGCTTAAAAAACGCATTGTTTTATGTCGACAATCAATACGACTTAATCGCGCACACTTATTTATCGTTAGCCACGTCAGGAACCATTACCCTGGAGCATGCCATATTAGGCACTCCATGCTTAGTCAATTATCGATTCGGAAAATTTTCATTTTGGATCGCGAAGAAGCTTTTAAGTAAGAAATTCGCAAAAATAAAATATTTCGCGCTTCCCAATATATTGCTTCAAAAACAGGTGCTTCCTGAATTTCTGCAGGATGCTTGCAACCCTCAGAATCTAGCTAGCCAAGCGATGGAATGGCTTGAAAATCCGGCACGATACAGAGAAGTGCAAAACGAACTCAAACAGGTCCGGACTAAATTGGGCGACGAAGGCGTTGTGCGCCGGGCGGCTAAAGAGATCGTGGATTTTCTGTGTACTATCTGATTACATCAATTTCTTCGGGCGTCATATTGGCGATTATCGGCCTTTTCGTTCTTGTTAAAAACCATCGGAATCGTTCCAACATACTATTTTGGCTTTTTACTACTCTTTACGGCGCTAACTCACTAGGAGCGGCGGCGGCCTATTTTATTGCCGAGCCTAAAACGGCTTATATCGAATGGGGTTTTTTGGCATTGGCGTCGGTTTTAGCTCAATCCACATTCGTTTTTTTTACTCAGGCTTTTATCCGGATCAAAAACCCGAATTATCTAAAGATATCTTACGCGCATCTCTTTATTGGGCTCCTTGTTACGGCGGTCACCTTCTTTTTGCCCTATTCCGCCGAAAAAAAGGGGATGTTATGGATGATTCAGCCGGTATTTTCAATTTATGTCGCTTATTTGTCGTTTACAGTTTTTACCTTTGCATTTGTTTTTTATTTGCTTTGGGAAAGTTATCGGCAAAATAGAAACACGGTCATCGCGGAACAGACGCGTTACTTTTCGCTTGCTATTTCGATCGTTTTTGCCGCGATCTTTATCGACATTGCCCAACAGACCATCGTTACTAATTTTGCCCATAATCTAGGCCTTCCCATTACCTTCAATCTGGCCTATTTGGCGGCGGTCGTTTTTGCCGGAGTGGTCGCAACCAATATCGTTAAAAACAAATTTCTGGATATCGCCTCCGCCCTTCATCATACGCTGATGTGGGGGATTCTTTTGGCGTTGACCTTTATCCCTTTTTCATTCGGGGCGCATTTTATAGCCGAGTTAAAATTTACTAGCCAATTCAACCGACTCACTGCTTTCTTTGGCTTGGTGACCCTCGACATTCTTTTTTTCAACTGGATTAAACCTCGGGTCGACCACCTCTTTTTTCGACGGCGGTACCACCTGCTTAAATTTTTGTCCGAGCATCAAGAGAAATTTTCTCAAATTAGCGACTTGGAAACCATTACCAATCACGTCGATCACATATTGATGAATTCGATTTATCCCAAACGCTTTTCATTAGTGGTCGATCCCCGTTATTTCGAAAGCGTTTCGGGCCACCTGCGCGTCGCCATTCAATTCAAGTCCGAACTATTGGGGTATCTTGTCCTTCAAGAAAAGAAAAACGAGCGCCCCTATAACACGACCGACAGGCTGTTTTTAAAGCAACTTTGCAATCAGCTGGCCACGGCTCTGTTCATTGACATGCAAAAGCAAGAAAAAGTGCTCCTTTCCGAACGTGAAAAGCGAGCCAAAGAATTAACGTACTTTATTTCGCACGAAATCAAGGGGCCTCTTTACGTTATCCACGGCCACATCAAGAAGATATTAGAAATGCCGGAAAGTTCTGGGCCGGCGGTAAATCGTTGTTTATACGTACTCAAGGAATGTGCCCACTTGAACCAATTTCTCAATAACTATCTACTCTTCGAAAAATTCAATGCGGGCATTGAGACCCTCGAAAAAACCCGCTTCACGCTTGGCGAAATTCTCGATGATGTTTTGGAGCGCAATCAAGTGTTACTGGAAGAAAAGAATATTTCTGTTCGCCAAAAAGGGCTTGAAAACCTGAGTGTCTTGGCGGACAAGGAAAATCTTCGCGTTGTCTTCAATAATCTGCTTAGCAACGCTATTAAGCATTCCAAAAAACATGGCGTTATCGAAGTTGTCGCGACCGAGGAAGACTCTGCTATCAGGCTTTTATTTAAAGATTTTGGAGCCGGTATTTCGGACGATATGCTTCAAAATCTTTTTCTTAAATTTATGCATACATCACCCCATGAGGGGCACTCCTTTTCTTCTGGCTTAGGTCTGTTTATTTGCCATAAAATTATCGAGCGGCATCAAGGCGTGATTAACGTCAGAAGCGCATTAAATCAAGGAACAGAGTTTGAAATTTGCGTGCCCAAGGAGACTATTGCTTGAAAAAAACGATATTGATTGTCGACGATAGCGATGGAGCGCGCGCGTTAACTAAAGACTACCTGGATAACCAATTTCTGATTTTGGAGGCCGACAATAGCCAGGCATGCTTTGACAGATTGATAAAAAACAACGTGGATTTGGTTATCTTGGATCTTCGGATCCCCGGAGTAAACGATTTCGATTTGTTATCCAAGATTCGCGCCGCGTATGGCCACCTACCCATCATCATATTGACCGCTTACGCCGAATTTCCAAAAGCAGTCGAAGCCACAAAATTGGGCGCATTCGATTTTATTCCAAAAGAGCAAGCGGAAAAATTGTTATTGCCTTCGGTAAAAAGAATTTTTGAATCCCAGAAGACGGCTGAACTTAGCGACGCTTACAAAGAAGCGTTAAGCTCAAACCACGATTTTTTCCGGCCTTCCAATGCCGTCTATAAAAAAATTTATGAAGAAGCCGATCAGTTTTCCAAGTCGGATATTAGCTTTTTAATCTTGGGGGAAACAGGTACCGGCAAGGATATTCTTGCACAATATATTCATCAGATTTCAGGCCGAAAAGGCCCTTTTATACGCGTGGATTGCGGCGAGCTAGAGTCGGCTTTTTTGAAATCCGATCTTTTTGGCCATGAAAAAGGCGCATTTACCGGAGCGGAAAGTCGCCGAATCGGAAAGATTGAATTAGCGAATAACGGCACTTTATTTTTAGATGAGATCGGAAATATGTCGCCGGATATTCAGGCGAAATTTTTGACGAAAAAAAAAAAAAAATATTTTGAACGTCTGGGA
>CAYGHZ010000179.1:0-4618 GCA_964349635.1 uncultured Candidatus Marinamargulisbacteria bacterium | reverse complement strand
CATATTCAGCGTCCGCTTGGATGCTTCGCGCACCGCCGCAAACGCGTCGGGCAAAATCTGATCCAACGTTTCGCCTTTTTGAATTCGGCCTCTAAATTCCTCGGTTTTCTGCCGCAATTGCTCGTCCGATAGCGCCTGAAATTGCGGCTCTAACTGATTAATAGCATCGACAATCGGGTACAACATTTTAATTTTCCGGCGATGCGGATCCCCGAAAATTGATTTCGCGATAGTAGAAAAAATACTCATATGAAAGGGCCATTTTAAGGTATATTCAATGTATACGCCATATGCTGATCGACAACGATTTATTTTTACCCCACACCCACATCCGCGTCCCGGCGGACGACGCGTTTAAAAAAGTCTGGAACGACGGACCCAAAAGCAAAAGTTTTGCTGATTTAAGCGCTGCGTTGTCCGTCCTGGGCCAAACCTGGGGCCATCTTATTAAGGAAGGCCAGGGTAAAACAAAGGTCTCGCAAAAAGACAGTCCTATCGATTTTGTCACCCAGGTCGACGTGGGCATCGAGCTATTATTCCGCGATTGGATCGGCCGGTTTTTTCCGGAACATAAAATTGTTGGCGAAGAAGGCGCACGAGATCACATCGAACCAGGCGATCACGTTTGGTACGTTGATCCGATCGACGGCACCACCAATTTTGTGGAAGGCAAGGACAACGTCACGGTTCATTTGGGGTTAATCGGAAACGGGAAACCGTTGGTGGGGTTTGTGGGTGTACCGATTTTGGGGCGGTTTTATTTTGGCCATGTTGGATCCGTTGTTACCCCGTCCGTAGAGACGCAAAATTTTGCGTCTCTACGGACCCATCGCCACACCCCCCAAATCGGAACCGAATACATGGACAATCGATTGGACGAAAAAAAAATATACGAAAAAATCCTGAAAAAATTAAACGCCCGCGAATTCCGAAAAAAATCCATCGGCATGAATTTATTGGCGTTGCTACACGGCGAAATCGACGCGTTTTACAAACCCGAGGCCAAATATTGGGACGTCATCGCCCCGCTAACATTAATCGATTTCCACGGCCATAATTTTTGGGATATCGAGGTTGTACTGTCCGACCGATCCATATTTTCTCCATTCTCCGACGACCCCAAATTCATCGCCCATCTTAATAAAGTTCACCAAGGCAATTGCCGCGTTGGCCTGATCACCGTCACCCCCAAAGACAGACCGGACATCAAAAAAGCCATTATCGACGTCTATTTTAATGACCGATAGCCCGCACATCCCCATACTCGTCGCCGAAATCATCGATCTATTGGATATTCAACCGGACGACACGGTTCTGGATGGAACCATCGGTTTTGGCGGACACAGCGGCGCAATCTTGAAAAAACTAAAAAGCCCAACCCAACTCACCGGCCTGGATCAAGACCCCTCCGCCATCGAATTCTGCAAAAAAAAATTCCCGAAAATAAAATTACTTCACCAAAATTTTTCTAATATCCCAAAGAAAAAATATTCCAAAATCCTGCTCGATTTAGGGATGTCTTCGTTCCATATCGATTTATCCGGCCGTGGATTTTCGTTTCAAAAAGACGAGCCATTGGATATGCGCATGAACACCAATGCCGAAACCACTGCCGCCGATATATTAAACACCTACTCGAAAGGTGATTTGGGCCAAGTCTTTCTGGAATTCGGCGAAATTTACCGCCCCGAAAAGCTAGTGGAAAACATCGTCAAACGACGGCCACTTGCCACCACCGAAGACCTAAAATCCGCCATCAAATCGTCGTTTTATTTCCGCGACAACCGCGCGGTGATGATGCGGATGTACGCCCAAATTTTTCAGGCGCTCCGAATCGAAGTCAATCAAGAATTGGCCGTCCTCCAAACATTTCTTGAAACGGTCGGTAGCCATCTTAAAAAAGGCGGACGAGTCGCTATTTTAACGTTCCATTCCCTAGAAGACCGCCTAATCAAAAACTTCGTCCGCGACCACAAGGACACGTTCCGAAAAATCAATAAAAACGTAATCCAAGCCACCCAAACCGAAATCCGCGCCAACTCCCGCGCCAAAAGCGCCAAACTTCGGGTATTTGAAAAGCTATAAATCCCGAGCCAACTGAATAATATCCCGCATCTTGTTGTAATCCTTGCGCCCCGGCGAACTCTCCACCCCGGACGACAAATCGATCGCATACGGATTAACCAGTTGAATCGCCTTCTTTATATTTCCCGAATTAATCCCCCCGGCCAAAATAATCGGGATATCATATTCCTTCGCTTTTAACGCCAACCCCCAATCAAAAATCTTGCCCGACCCACCTTCCATATTCTTTACCTTGGTATCCAGCAGAGCGGCAGAAATCATCCCTTGATATTGCGCCAACGCTTCCACATCTTCCGGCTCCGCCACCCGAAACGCCTTGATAACGCGCCGATTCATTCGCAAACAAAATTCAGGAGTTTCCTGGCCGTGAAGTTGAACCACATCCAGCCGACAACGCTGCATCGTTTCTTCAATTTCAGCCTTTTCCGCATCCACAAACACACCCACCAACTGAATAAACGGCGGCAAAAACGGGGTAATTTCCTCGACTGTTTGAGGCGAAACATAGCGAGGGCTGTTTTTGCTAAAAATAAACCCTAGCGCATTGGCCCCCAGAGACGCCGCGTGAAAGGCATCGTCAGCATTTGTAATTCCGCAAATCTTAATAATCATAAAAACCGGACATGTAAGGCGCACAATCATAGCTAATCGACCGGAATCTGTACACCCCAGGCAGGCGCAAACCCCGGCACAAGAATTGCTTAAGGCCATTCGAACCAAAAAAACCCGAAAAGGAGTGATCAGTATGTTTACACTATCCCAGCGTTTTGTTCCTGCGGTCGATATCCGAGAAGACGGCGACAACGTCCAAATCAAAGCCGAACTTCCCGGAATAGAAAAGAAAGACATCGCGATCGAGTACCAAGACGGCATCCTGACCGTCAGTGGCGAAAAAGTCAGGGAAACTACCGAAAGCGCCTACAGCGAAATCGAATCCGGCAGCTTCCTGAGACGATTCAGGGTCGGCGACGTCAACTTCGACAAATCCACCGCCGATTACGTGAACGGCGTTCTTCAGATCTCGCTTCCCAAAACCGAAAGCCAAAAAGCGAAACGGCTTCTTCTTAAATAAACTTCTCACCCGGGGGGTCTGGTATTATTAATACCAATGACCAGACTCCCCACCCTCTTCGTCGCCCACGGCAGCCCGATGCTGGCCCTGGACAAAGAAAAAGGCGCGGACTACACCCGCTGGGCCGAAAGTCTCCCCCGGCCCGAAGCCATCCTGATCATGTCCGCTCATTGGGTCACGCGTTATCCCGTTTTAGGCACCACGACCAAACGCGATTTGATTTATGATTTCGGCGGATTTCCCGAAAAATTATATAAAATCGTCTATCCCGCGGCGCGCGCGCCCTATTTAGCAGAAAAAGTAAAAAATCTACTCTCCGAAAAATTTCGAACGGCCCAAATGGAAAGCCGGGGACTGGATCACGGCGTGTGGGTTCCGCTTTATCACATGTACCCGTCGGCCAGTATTCCGGTATTGCAAATTTCGCTGCCACTGGATGAGTCGCTATTAGATTTAGGAAAAACCTTATCTGTTTTGAGAGATGAGGGCGTACTGATCATCGGAAGCGGTGTTGTCGTTCATAATTTGGGACGAATGAACATGGAACCCGAAGCCAAGCCGGAACAATGGGCGCTGGATTTTGATCAATGGGTCGAAACAGCCTTGTTAAAGGGAGACGATCTTTCGAACTATAAAGAATCATCCCCTCAATTCGACCTGGCCCACCCTACTCCGGAACACTTTTTACCGCTTCTATTTGCGGCGGGCGCCGCTCCAAACGCCAAGGTCACATTTCCAATCACTGGATTTGAATATGGAAATTTAAGCAGAAGGTGCGTGCAATTTGAATAAATAGGAATAAACAGTTTAGCCTGCCCCAAAAGTGGGAACTGTATTTCTTGTATCATATGTAATACACTGTAGTTAGGAGAGTGATTATGCATACGCTGACATGCCGCGTTTCCGATGATTTGTTCGAGGAACTGGAAGGAGTGTCCGGTCTATTAAATCGAGACAAGAGCTTTATTGTTCGGAAAGCTCTGGAAGAATACCTGGAAGAATACGCCGATTTCTTGGTGGCCCGCGAACGTCTGCTGGACAAAAATGAAAAGGCGATCAGTTCCAAAGAATTGAGAAAACGACTTGGGCTATAAAATAGATTATGCCTCGTCGATTGAAAAAGATCTCAAACGACTGGACAAACAGGAAGCCAAGCGAATTCTGAACAAGATTGAAACCGAATTGAAAAATCATCCCGGCCTGGACAAAGCCTTGACCGGAGCTTGGAAAGGCCTGTTTTCATACCGAATCGGCCAATATCGCGTGATTTATTCTGTGTTTCCTGATCGGCTTTATATTTTAAGAATCGGACACCGAAGAGAAGTCTACCGAAACTAATTTTAGCTTAGCAAACAATTCTAGGTAAACCAGGCCCGTAACAGCCCCGTAACCCGCTGCAAATCATCTGGCGAAATCACATACGCCGGCATAACATAGGCTACCCGGCCAAACGGTCGTAGC
>CAYGHZ010000178.1:0-4633 GCA_964349635.1 uncultured Candidatus Marinamargulisbacteria bacterium | reverse complement strand
GATTGATTGCCACGACATTCCTTTCTCTTGTTCTTCTCTTTGGGGCGACCGGCATTGCCGGCGTTCTCACAAAGAGAAATTCCCTGTAAATCCATGAAAACATTTCTCCATCACGGGCTTCGGACATTTTCCGCATCGATGATGCTGATTGGACTGCTGACCCCGACAATCGCCGCCGCATGCGGGTGCCGTCCCAGCGACTTCACGATATTAAAGGGCGCCCCAACAACTGTTCGCCCGGGAGAGGAGCTGGTGTATCAGATTTTTGCGGATGGCGGGTATGATCCGTGCGCAGGCGAAGTCCGGTGCGACCAGGCAAGTCTGGTGGACAGCGCTCCTCCCGGCCTTGAATTTGTCGGAGTGACAGTCAATCCTCCTGTAAGCCCCAGCATTGATAGGCATCCTCAAATGCGCATAATGTACAAGAACGTGTGCCCTGCTGACGGCGCAGGCAATATCAATTGCAAGTTAATCCTCTGCTCTGGTCCGAGCGGGCCAACGGAACCTCCGACTGAAGTAACCATGCGTTTTCGCGTGCCCGAAAATGCCGCCTGTGGAACAGTCTTTCATAATCAGGCATCGGTGCAGCTGCTGACGACTGCTGACATCGGGTACTTTGCGCCGGTACCGTCGAACATCGTGGCGACCACAGTCGTATGTGGTTCCTCGAGTTCTGCACCGTCTTCATCATCATCCAGTTCGTCATCCAGCACCCCAGGCACTTCCAGTTCTTCTTCGAGTACTCCGCTCGCAAGTTCGTCATCATCAACTCCCGTCGTCGTGATTCCGGTGACCGGACCATCCAACACTGTCTCCAACAGCACCGCAATTGCTTCGAACGTCTCAAATAACCAGAACATGCAGAATGTCAGCATTTTCAATGCCGGAGATACCATCACGGTGGGTGCGCCCAATATCAACGTGAATACCGGAGGAGCAAATGTCGCTGTCAATGCAACGGCATCACCCTCTACTTCCGTTGTGAACAATACGCAGGGAGCGGCGCAGTATCAGCCGCAATATCCTCCGTATCCGCAGTATCCGTCATACCCTCCTCCGGCTCCGGTCTATCCCGTACCGCAACCTCCTCAGCAGATCATCATTGAGAAACCAGTGGTTATCCCTCCGCCGATTGTGATTCAGCCGTTGCCGCAAACGGGCATTGGGGATTTTACGGGGCCAGTGGAAGACACGGGAAAGTTCATGACCGTGATCGGATCAGGCTCCTCAGGCGTATCCTATTCTTTCTGGAGCATTTTCGTTGCAATTGGCCTCGCAGCAGCAAAAATGATCAGAAATGGTCAATTCCACTGAAACAAGAATACTAGACAAAAGTAATATTTCTTATACAATAGAACACCTTTCCTCCACTCCGCCTATGTCTTTCCCGGCAATGTCACCATCAGAGCGCATGAGTACATCCGCTATTCTTCCGGTGATAGTGATGGCTTTGGCATTCTGTACACAGCCGCAACAGGCAGGAGCCGCGCCCGCAGTCAACACATGCCCTGCGCAACAGTATGAGTACACAATAACCAATTCGACCGGCCTGGACGGAACTGCCGGAGTCAACTGTCTGATAGGTTCTCCCGGTAGCGGATGGTCGCTCCATGACCGCGAGTGTTTCTGGGACACCGATAGTCCCACTGTAAAGGCCTGCCACAGCGACTTCTGTCTGTGGAAGAAACTGTCGGCACAGAAGTTTGAATATACGATGACGCACGCCAGCAGCGCCAGCACTGAGGTGAACTGCAGTTCGACGCACAACCCCGGAGGCGGGTACTCTCTGAAAAAAAGAACGTGCGTGCTGACCGCGTCAAATTTCTGTATATCCGATATCTGTCTCTGGGAACGCAGCGCAGCAATCGCAAGCACGAACGTGCTGATAGGGAACACCCATACCCGTGCAGACCTGAACGTAGACTGCCGGACATTTCAACCGAGCACTTCCACACCAAGCCCTTCCCCTCTCACACAGTCGACAGAAAATCTGATCATCAGTGTCGGCAAGTCCACGGTCCAGCGCTTTTGCGTCCATTCGGTTGCGAGCGGCAACTGCGTGAGTGACCTGTGTTTTTGGCAGGAATACCTGCTGTGCCCCAATGCACAGCAATGTTTTGACGGTACCGACAACGACGGCGACCAGAAAAAAGATTCGGCGGATCCCGGATGCCACAGTGACGGCAATCCGTATAATGCAAACAGCTACCAGCCAACAGACGCCGATGAATCATCTCCAGGAAACACGCAGTGCAACGACGGTATCGACAACGACGGCGATCTTGGCAGTGACATGGCCGATCCGGGATGTCATATCGACGGAAACCCGCACAATGCGGTGAGTTACGACGCCATGAACAACAATGAAGCCTCTGTCGTCAACACCCAGTGCAACGACAATATCGATAACGATAGCGACACCTTGTCCGACTACCCCTTCGACGGTGGATGCGCCAGCCCTTTGGATAACAACGAGTCCGGAGGAAGCTCTGCTTCGTCCGCTCAATCAACATCGTCTTCAGCTTCCTCAGTGTCATCCTCATCATCATCGTTCTCGCCTTCCTCGTCTTCTGCCGGATCGTCCGCGGCGGCCAGCTCTTCTTCTGTTGCTTCAACTCTCCCATGCATGATCGACGCGGGATGGTGCAACCTGCAGGTCAATCCAGGGTCAGGAAGCGGAAGCGACACCGGCGGCACCACCGCAAACGCAGGTGCGACAAATGTGTCGAACAACCAGAACACACAGAATGTGAGCATCTACAACGCGGGAGCGCACATCACCGTGACGTCGCCGACCATCAACGTGAACACGGGTGCGGCAAATGTTGGCGTGACCGCGACGGCAAATCCCAATACCGCTCTCAGCAACACGCTGGCCACAGCCCAGGGATCTGCCGGCTATCCGCAGTATCCGTATTCGCCCTACACGCCCTATTCGTCGCAGAATTATGCGTATGGCCAATATCCGCAATCTGCCAACTACCCCTATCCGGGCTCGTCGTATCTGTCTCCCTATTCTCTCAACCAGCAGTCGCCGGCGTACTCCAATATGGGTCAGTGCAGCAATGGTATTGATGACGACAATGACGGGCTGATTGATTATCCGAAGGATCTCGGATGCCAGAACCCGCAGGACACCAATGAGACGAATCTGTTCGTTCCATATTATGACGCCCGAAACCGTGCTCAATGCAACGACGGACTCGACAACGATCACGATGGCCGGATCGATTCCCGATGGGACAATGGCTGCCGCAACGAGCGGGATAATGATGAATCGATCCGCTGAAAATTCATAAATGCCGAAAGCCGCCGTACAGCGGCTTTTTTTGTACGAAATGAAAACGGATAAATACTAAAAACTTGCTCTAAAAAATATCAATGTTCTGATCTGGAAAAATTAGAAAAGCCTTCTCCCGAGCGCAAAGTGAAGGGTCTTCGTTGTAAGTTTTTGACATTGCAGTTGTCTAGGTCATACAGTTCTCCCCTTTTCCCATCACTTCCATGAAAACATTATTTCGACAGTCAACCAGCAGAATCGGCATGTTCATCTTTACAGCTGCTCTTGCGGTATCTGCGACATATCTGGCTCTTCCAGCTGCGCCTTCGGCAGAAGCACAAAACAGTTGTCCTTCTCCAGGGTTTGAGTATGTGATGGCTATTACGGCCAATGCGTACGTGGATGATCTTGGCGGTCAGGGATACCACGCTTCAGGCAGTCCTGCAGGATGCGGCACTGATCCGGCATGGACGCTGGTTTCCAGTGCCTGTCTTTTCAGCGGTCCCAACGCATGCTGGTCGATGGGATGTCTGTACCGTCGGCCTGCGACCCAGCCGGCAACGTACGTGATAACCCACTGGGGCAATATTTACGCAGGGAATAACAGTGGCCAGTCGTGTGCCCATTTCGGGTATGGTTCCTCGCACGGCAGTAACGTATCGAGTCCGCCGCTGGGCTATGTTCTCAAGAACCAGGCCTGTGCCATCCGCGACGGCAGAGGGGTATGTGAATCGGACCTGTGCCTGTGGGAATATCGCGGGACCACTGCAACAACGGACCTCGTTCTCACCAGCACTCTTGCTGCTATTTACAGCTCCGCTCCGCAATGCGGCGCACCGGCCGGCTTCACCATGTCCTCTGGTGCCTGCAACCTCAGCATCGGCGGACCCTGCAACAGCTGGGTTTGTCTTTCGGAGAAAACCGCACAGTGCATGGTTGCGAGTTCATCTTCGTCATCCTCCGCTGGCGTCACCCCGCAATGCTCCGACGGCGCCGACAACGACGGCGATCAGCGGATTGATACGCTCGATCCCGGATGTCACAGCGACGGGAACCCGCACAATGCAGGAAGTTATGTACCGGCAGACAATGACGAGTCCTCGCCTGGCAATACACAGTGCAATGACAATGCCGATAATGACGGGGACGGACTGGTCGATTTCCCGCAGGATCCGGGATGCGTGAACCCGATGGATAATGACGAAGGATCGGGTGCAGGAAGTTCATCATCCGTTCTATCGTCCTCTTCATCGTCGTCGGCTCCCATAACGCAATGCTCCGACGGCATCGACAATGACGCCGACCAGAGAATCGACGCATTTGATCCCGGCTGTCACAGCGACGGCAATCCGC
>CAYGHZ010000177.1:0-4711 GCA_964349635.1 uncultured Candidatus Marinamargulisbacteria bacterium | reverse complement strand
GTGAAAGACTATTTGGGAAGCGGCCCCGACGCCTTTATCCCCGCGCCCGATTTTGGCGTACCTACTTCCGTCGCCACCGCTATCAAGGACGCTTACGAAAAAATCATCCGGCGTCCGTTCCCGGATGTTGTGACGGGCAAACCTCTGGAAGCGGGCGGACATCCGATGCGCGCGGACGCGACGGGTTTGGGGGCTTTCTTTTGTATGGAAATGTTGCGGGAAAAACTGGCGCTACGCCCCGAAGCAATGACGGTGGGCATTGCCGGAATGGGGAAAAGCACGCTTCCCCTTATTCAACGATTGTTAGATGCCGGTTATAAAATTGCAGGTGTCAGCGATTCCTCTGCCTGCGTTCTGGATCCCTCAGACGTCGGCGCACTTCTTCAACTAAAGCGCTCCGGCCGAAAACTGTCCGGCCCCCCGGCTGACCTTCTTCTGTCCCAACCGATGACCGTCTTGGTGTTGGGCGCCATCGCCGATCATGTTAATCAAAGAAATGTAAATCGGGTTCAAGCGACATATATACTTGAGATTGCCAACAACGCCGTTTCAGCTCCATTCCGCAACCTCATCCCCTCGATTGTAGCTAGTTCAGGGGGTCTTTTAGGAAGTTATTACGAGTTAGCGCACAAAAGCTCCGATGAATTTAAGATCGACCTAGAAAGAAAGATGCGCAGCGCATTCGAAACTCTTCGTTTCGGTTAGTTTACAAAACGTTTATAAAATTTACTTTTCGACAAATTTTATAGGGTTTTAGCCACGGACAAACCACAAACCTTCAATTCATAACTCTCGTTTTTTTCCCGATAATTCTTAAGAGATAAACTTCAAGTTAATGTATTTACTTCTCGTTAACTTCTTCAACCGTCCCAAAAAAGGAGATCATCGCCATGCGTATAGCGGCAACTCGAGCTTTAACTTTAGGGTTACGGAGAATGGGTCGGCTTCGTGTTTCCGCAACCCCAAGTCGATCTCTAGGGACTGCCCTCGTATCCGGCGGACAGAAACTGGGACAGCGGCGCGCGACGACGCTTCAAAATTTACGACCGGTAGGCTCTTATAAACCGAGAGGGATGAGCTCTGACGTCACTTCGGCAAACCTTTATAAAACCAATCATGATCCGGGAGTTGCGCGGCTACCGGGACAACCCGATGCCGAAGTCCTGATGGTTGAAATTCAAAAGTGTGTAGCGCCGGAATTTGAAGGCAGATACCGGGCGATTCCCGAAGTTATCCAATTTCACGACACGTTTAATCCCTCGAAAGAAGTGTTAGAAAAAATAACGAAGGCGTCCGCGTTGATCATTTACGATATTTTGAAACGCCGATCGCCACTTCTCCTTAATTTATTGCAAACCCTCGCCAATTCCTACAAGGGCCTTTCCGCGGAACATGCTCCCCACGCTTTGATTAAGGGCCTAAAATTCAGGCCGGTAGACAGGATACCCAAATCTGATGATCCCGCGAAAGATCCGGAGTGGTACAAGGCGCAAGCGCCCTATCCGCCTGAAATGGGATTTATGTTTGGCCTCGCTAAGTTGATGGGATTTGATGCCCTGATTGTCCCCGGCGAGAAGGCCGCGCTTCCGGCGCATGTCCATACGCAAGTAAAAGGATTCGAGAGGTCGGGCACCAGCGTTTGCTCGGTTTCTCAAATATCATGGCACACCGAAGACGCTCATCGATGGCCTTCACACGGATTTTTCATGCTATTGGGCGTCATGGGGAACGAAGCCGCGTTAACACCTCTTATACCTCCTCGAAGTTTTATGAGCGTCCTGCCGGAAGCTTACCGTTCTCGATTGATCGACGGAATGCATCTTCCCTACTTGAATCGACCCGGCGCGGGACGATCGGACGGTTATGAACGCGCCATTATTCCGATGTTAAACATCGATTGGCAGGGACGGGAATCTCTGATGTTCAACGGAGCAGCAGCGTCGCTAGGGTCTCAGTATCACAACGTTCATACCGGTGCGCCTATCGACAGACATAATCTTTTTCCTTTGAGCTGGTACAGGGGCCACCCGGAAATCCTTGAATTGCATCAGTACACTCGTGAAACCCTGGTAAGACTTTTTATGGATGTTCCCCAGATAGTTAAGACGTCCCCATTTGTTTGGCCGCTGTCCATTGAAGGCGGAGACCTTGTACTGGTGAGCAATCGCGTCGGCGCCCATGCCCGAACCCCATTTACGGGAGATCGACTGATATACCGGACCTATGTTTCCTTTGTTCCCGGCAGTTTTTGGGGCTGGGCAAACAGCATTGAGGAACAAGCGCAGTTGCTGCAAGGCGCTCTTCCCAAACCTTCACCGGCCGCAGCAGCTGCCCTTTCTGCAATGGGGCGGTTAGACACCGTTATCGACGATCTCAATTACATTCAGAACCGCCTTTTCTATTTACATGACGCGGAAGCACCCATCAAATCATTAGAAGCCCCGCTTCGAATCCTGGCCCAAGCCCTCAATCACATTCGAAAACATTCATCAATTCGAAACACGGGATACGAAGATCTTCGCCACGTTTACAATGCAGTCACTCGATGCGCCAACTATTTATCTCCCTTACGAATGAATTTAAATGAAGCCAATCTCGAAGAGGAAATCGGTCGATTGCGAACATTAGGAACCAGTGACGCCATCCCCGAAATTGCCGCCACTATTCAAGAAACCTTAGCCGTATTGAAATCCACTTTTTAACAACGTTTGGAATGGTATACTCTTCATTATTATGACTGACGAAAAAATATTTAAGCTCTATATCCAAATCGCCGAAGTGATTGCCGGAATGTTTGCTCCGGTGGTGGAAACTGCTATTCAAGATTATTACAAAAAAGGGGGGTCACTGATTGCGATATTTAACGGCCACGTGACCGGCCGAAAAGTGGGCGACCCGATCACCGAGTTGGGCGTTAAGCGGCTTTCAGGCAAGGTCCCGGACATTATGCTCAATTACAAAAACAAAAATTGGCGTGGAACGCCGATCAAATCGTCGGCAGTGGCGATTCGAAACGAACAAGGAAAAATTATCGGCGCGTTGGGCATCAACATGGATACGTCTTATTTTGCAGAGTATTCCAAATTTATCGACAAATTTATTTCCGCTTCTGAGCATGACTCGGTCGGCAAGGACGAGGGTTTTCATATTGGCAACGCCGCCGACGAGGTGAAGGATGGAGTCCAAGCCATCCTTGTAAAAAATGGCTGGCTAAACCGTCAGCTTTCCAAAAAAGAGCGGCTCCTGATGATCGAACAATTACTGGCGTCGGGCGTCTTTAACAAACGCGGAGCGGTGGCCACCATTGCGCAACAAATGAACATCACCCGCCAAAGCGTTTATAAGTACGTTCATAAACTTGAATTCGAGAAAAAATAAGGCTCAAAGCCTGAAAACGCGGGGGCGATTTTTTTTGATTTAACCGCGATTGACCATCGATACGGCGTTAAATTGAGGTTGCGGCTGATCTCTTGCCAGGCTTGAAGGGCTTGCGTTGGATTTTCCATTGTGCCGAAATGATTGCTGGCCGGATTATATTGAGCGGTCGTTGAATTGAAACGCAGTTGAAATCCATACACCCCTTTGGCAAGACCGCCACTCGTTTCAGAGAGTTGCGGAAATTGGTTTTTGATCAAGTCTTTGTGACTTGTTTCGTTCGGGGTTCCGTCCGGACCAAACAATGGCTGAAAAAAAAGCGCAACGCAACTGCCGGTAAAATGCACAAATCCCTTAAAGACAATCTTTTCTATACCTGCCCTACGTTGGTCTTCCACCCATCGTAACAATGGATCTCTTGCAGCAGCTGACAAAATTTTCCTCATCTGCCCCAAATAGTATTGGGACTTTGTTTGGCCAAAATAAATGCTATGTTAAAGATTAGTTAGGTTCGGAAAAGTGGAAATTTATTGTAAATTTATTTATTTTTTGTTAAATTTTCACCAGGAGGACTATTTATGGCAAACGTAGAGGACTACATACTTGCGGAAGCTCCAAAGACGGTTGAGCAGCCCGCTCAAGTCAAGTTTGTTCCGGGGACCCCGGCAAAAATGATCATGCCGATTTCTCCCGTGACTCCCGAACCTGAAATGGAACCGGCTGCTCTAGGCTAAATTAGTGATCGTCGCGGTGGGGACGTCGGTCTCTTGGCTTCGGCCGCGGATGGTCGGAATGAAGTCTTTCCAACTTTTCCTTTTGTTCCGGCGTTAACACAGTGCGTAATTCATGAAAATGTTGGATGTGGGTAACGCGCAGATCTGTTTGGATGGGCGCCATCGAGTTCAGGATCGACCGAATGCGGCCCGTGTCCAATTTTTCTTTAGACTCTTCCGCCTTCAACTCCTTATGCATCGGCTCTAACCTATCTTTATATTCTTTGTATTTATTTTCGTACGATTTATTAATTTCCTTAAATTTTGCCCGCTGTTCGTCGGTGAGTCCTAGCTCCCCGAAATGACCGATCATTGGACGGTCGTGGTGGGGATCTTCGGCCCGGACCATGCCGGCAGCACAACACACAATCACTAACGCAACGAGCACACCTTTTTTCATAACGTTCCTCCTTCGGGAATAATGCGGATCGTAGATTTAGACTAGCAGAATGGTTAAGAAGTTCCATCCGATTTTCTTCATAAGGTCACCCCCAACCTCCGCATCATATCAACCATCGATTCCACCACCGCGACATGTTCCCCCGCCACCCGCGGCTCCGCCT
>CAYGHZ010000176.1:0-4730 GCA_964349635.1 uncultured Candidatus Marinamargulisbacteria bacterium | reverse complement strand
GGTCGAACCCGTGATAGTCGCCAGCGTAAATTGAGGCGTCTATCTGGTGCGTCTTACGGCCGCACTGTTTACAGGTGGTCGTCATGATGCGAACCTCACAAAGAATGGGCGTCCACGTTGCACCACAACGCCCCCGTATTCACGGGCTGCTTTTCCTGCCTGTGTTCGGTTGGCGTAGGTGCGCGGTGTTAAATCGCTAAACGTTCCGCGAAGAATAATGATATTTGCGGATGTGGCCATCGTATCGGCGGATACCGGAACCAGCGCGCCAACGCTTGCTGCCTTAAATCCACCCTGTTCCGACGAGCGTATAAACGCTTTCCGGAACGGCTTCTTATAGAAATATTGTAGGGAGGATTCGGAAGCAGCCGGCACCGATGCAGCTTGTATCGACGACGTGTCTGAATACCCCTTCACCAACCAGCCGTCGTTTACATCATAGTCCGGCCAAACCAATGGCACTTCCTCGAAGTTGGTTCGGGGATGAATTTTTTTAACCCTTTCGATCGACGACGCCTTTAGGCTGTTAACTTTGGCGGTTGGAATTTCTTTTACGTTTTCATAGACAGCATCCAGGATAACGTCAGAGGGTTCATAGAGCATTTTCTTGATGGCATCGTTGACGCCATTTTGGCTGGTGTTATCCAAAACAGTACCCAACGCCATGCTCTGCACCGATCGTCCCATTCTGGGAAGCAGATCAGCCGTCATGATTCCTAACACCGGCAGCCGGACGATTCCTCGAATCAATGGCTCTGCTAGAAGCCCGGGTAGAAAATAGTTGATCAATGCTTCCGCTGCCACCTGGCCTCCGATGGCTATTGGCAACGTACTACTGACGAAGCCGGCTAAGTCGTCCGTTTGACGGATAATCTCTTGCACTTTCATGCCGGCCTGCTGGAACTCTGGATATTGATTAAAATCGTAATCGAGATTGTGGATCATATCTCCCATGTGGGTATACATTCCGCCCATCTTGGACATCACCAAGCTCTTGAACTTGGCATCTGCATTGAGAGACCAAAAATCCCCATTCATCAATAACAGCATCCAATATACGTCTTTGGGGCTTTTAATATAGCTCGATAAAAAACTGTCCTTCATCAGACTTGAAATCGAGTCTGAAAAAACCGATGCGCCAAGCTCCGCTACCGTGCCGGTCAACGTGTTTTCCAAGTCGATCCCAACGTCCTGTTTTACGGCAAGGGTGTAATATTGAGGTCGAATCGCTTGCAGGACTTCGTCGGGCAAGGACTGAGATTTGAGATTTGCCTCTTTTAAGACCTTCGTCATATCCAGCGCGGCGCCTGGCCTTTCCACAAGACTTTTTACTGTGGCGTATTGTGCAAAAGATTCTTGTACCGCCATGCGGAAGAGTTCTTCTTTTTCTACCACCTCGGACATCACTTTCAAGTACGAATTGGTCATGGAAACCGGATCGACTGCGACGCCAAGTTCTTGAATTGTCTCCGTGATTTTAGCAATGATTTTTTCGGGAGAGTTACCGGCTTCTTTAGTAAGAACACGCCAAAGTTCTTCCCATATATTAGCCAAATTGAATTTGTCGAAGTAGTTCTTGAGTTCGTTCATTGTTTCTTTCACATTGAAATTGTATTTTGCCGTTTCGGCCGACGTGATTACAGAAGTCGTGTTTTTGATAAATCCTTTAACGGCCAATACGTCCTTTTTGGCTTTGACCAATCCCGCATAAAGATTGGCGACATTATTCCAATTGACAATCATATCGGCCTGATTGAAAAACGAGTCGATACCATTCGTATTCTTAAACTTGTATTGAAGCGCCACGTAGCCGCGTAGCATATCAATAGCGAAATGAAGCGCTTTCACCGTATTATTCGAGAAGTCTTGCGCTCCTTTGACTTCGGTATTCAGTTGGCCGAATAGTTTTGACATTTCTTGAGAGGTGGAGCTCAAGTCCGCAATCGTTTTCGGAAATTTCTCAACCATTTCGACCAGTGCTTTTTCTGAAGAAAAGAACATGTCCCACGTTTCCTTGTCGATATCTGACAACAGCTCTTTCATTTGGGTCAGCATCATGTACCGCTTGCCCAGCGGATCATCGAAGGGAGGATTAATAAAAATGGCTTTTTCGATGGGCATCGTATAAAACCCGGCCATTTGATCTTGAACATACTGAACCGCGTCTTGTTTCAAGCGATCAAACTGGAATTCCTGCATCGAAGTTAACAGGCGGGCAGCTTCGGTTTGAACCGATGAAAGCTCCTTATTCTGAATAGCATAAAAGGCGGTTTCATAATCCCGAATCTGATCCCAATATCGTCCGGTATCGCGTTTCAGTTGAAGCCATTGCGCATTATATTGCGACTCGATCACCGAAAGAGTCTTGCCTTGAACGTCCTGAAGTTGAAGACCGTACTCCATTAACTTTGCATCGGCAATCTGCTTGGCGTCGTCAATCGCCAATTTAATTGCAGCTTGCGCCGTTAGCCAATTGGCTTGGCTCAGTTGTTGTAAATCCGATTGATTAAGCCTGTCCCACGCGGCTTGCGCCTGTTGAACATAGCTCCAGTAGCTGTCGACTTGTTTTTTGATCTCGCCCAATTTTGATTGAGTGAGTCCTTGAACTTTGTTTTTTAGGGCTTGGTTCAGTTTGTCGTTGATATTCTTGTCGTCGATTATTCCCTTTGCCGCAAGTTCGGCAGAGTGGATATAGCCACGAATCGCATCCGCGCCGTCATCCAGGGAAATGGTGATAATGCGCTTGGGCAACAAATCTTTTGGCAGTTGCAGCGGACTTTTATAAGCACCTCCGTATTGATTAGATGACTCCAGGACTTTTTCTCGAATCGCAGATTCAGCATTTTTGATTTGAGAAGTTCCGTACTCAACGCTATCTCTAATTTTATCTATCCCAGTTTCAGAAAAGCGTTTTGCAGCTTCGTTCTGGTAATCGTTAGCGCCAAGTTCTAAGATATTTTTAAGACTGTATCCGGATTGCTCCGAAAAACTGTAAGAATAGATTCGATTAGGATCAATTTTTAGTTCTTCAAGCAACATCTTAAGAATTTTGTCTTGATATTGTAGTTGTTTTTTGTCAGGTGTATCGAGATATGCTTTTCTTGTCGTTCCCGTTCCCGGGACAAGCAAAATGATTACATCTTTGAATGATTGATTTTGCCCCGAAGTTGAAGAGTTGACTTGTCCCGAGAAAAAGAAAAGGCAAATCAAGGCAGAGATAAAAACAGATCGCCGTGAGGATTTCATCTCAATTCTCTTAACCCTGTTCCGTCGGCATTTTTGATGTAAATGCCAGCTCCAGAAGTATTTGCCGACATAAGAAACTTGGTTCCATCTGGAGAAATCGCTTCAATGCTTTTGCCGTCATGGAGGTATTCGTAAGTTTGGTAACCCTGAAATGAATTCAGGTCAATTCGGTAAAAACCGCCCTTGAGGGAATATAAATAATTCTCGTTTTTACTGTATCCAAGAGGCAATACATTTTCTGATGTTTGAACAAAACCTTGATCCGTTGGCAAAATAAAGGCGTTTCCAGTGTCGTTCCAAAAGGCGATTTTTTCCTTATATTTCCAGGTCAAGTGATATGCTATTGATTTTGATATTTTTCTGATCAGTTCACCGGTAAAGGGGTCGTATATTCTGATAGCATAATCGCCTCCAATAACGGCCAAGTATTTCTCATCAGGGCTCCAGTCGAAGGTAGTCACACCAGATTCGGGGCCCAATTTGCGAATTGTTTCCCCATTCATTCTAAATACCGTGATCTGCGAATTATCATGAATCGCTAAATAATTCATGGAAGGGGAAACTTGAGCCTGCTTAAATTGAAATCCCGATACTATCTCCTTTTCGTCAGACCCATCTTGATTCATTATTATTATGGAGTAGACTACTTTTACCGTATTTCTAATGCCGCTAAATGGGCCATCTTTTGCAGTCACTTCAACCAACTTGAAAGCAACAATTCTTCCGTCAGGAGCAAAGTTAGGATCAAAATAGGTTGTATAGGTTTGCTCGTCGAAATAGCGACTGCATCCCGTAAGAACACCGAGTATCAGGCCCCCGCAAAGAAGCAAAAGTAACCGGCAACAACCTTTTCTCGATTTCACGATATTTCTCCCATTTCAGCTTTCAATGAATTGTCCTTAGAAAAAGTATTGAAGCCCAATCTGAACGGGGCTTAATAGACGAAAATGATCTTCATTTAGACTAATAAATTGGCTTGTGTAAGTTTTGTGACTGACATGCAGAATGGATATTCTACTAACAAGACTAACTGCGTCTGACAACCGGTACCCAATCGTATATCTCAGACCAAATTCATACGCATCTTTCAAGGCAGAATTTTCATCATGGAACAACATGTTGTTGTAATAAATAGACCAGCCGGTCTCAAGATAGCCAGCGACGTTATAAAATCCCAAAGCCCCGTTTAGCTTAATAATTCCCTTGTCGGAAGAAGTAACCGTAGATAAAAGCGTTGGACCAAATTCCAAAAAATAGCCGTTATATTTAAGTCCTACCGCTGCGTAACTTTCTATATCAGATGTATAGTAAGAAGTGCCAATTCGAAAGGATTTTGCATTTGTCGAACTCACCTCTGGATTAAAGTGTTGCGTTGCCGCTTGAGCAAATAACGATTGTTGAGCCAAAATTATTAATGCAACGATACCAAATTTAACCAAATTTTCACTTCTATGAATCTTCATTTACTTTCTCCTGTTTTTCTA
>CAYGHZ010000175.1:0-4762 GCA_964349635.1 uncultured Candidatus Marinamargulisbacteria bacterium | reverse complement strand
ATATAGGCTTGTTATTTAGTTTTCAAATGTCGTTGCCGGAAAAAAGACTCTCGAATCTTAGCTAGGATTACTATGAGTGTCAATAGCGATCCGCGGCAAAAGAATTTTGATCTCTGTGCCCTTATCCTGCTCAGACGACAACGTGATCGATCCGTTATGTTGATGAACGATGTGACTGGCAATCGTCAAGCCCAAACCCAATTTTTTTTGCGGGATTTTGGTCGAAAAAAAAGGTTGAAATATTTTTTCTTGGGTTTGGCTGGTCATGCCCGGACCATTGTCCCGGACAAAAATTTCGACCCAATCTTTTTTGGAAACGGCAGAGCCAATAGTGATTTCCCGCTGCCCCGTTTCTTTTATTTCCAACGCTTCTTTGGCGTTCAGGAAAATTTGAAGAAGCACCTGCACCAACTGGTCTTCATGACCCAAGACAAAAAGCGATTTTTTTACTGGTTTTTTCTCTACGGAAATCCGGTTGTTTTGCAGGTTCTTTTCAACCAAATTTAGCGATTGCCTAATCAGATTTTCGATGTTGACCGGGCGCAGTTGGTCATCGGAGTGAGATTTAGCGAGATTTCGCACCTTATTAATAATTTCCGTCATTCGATCGGCTTGTTCGAGTATGACTTTCAGATCCGCCTGTATTTCCTTTTTCCCGGGATGGTTCTGTTCTTGGACGTCCTTGGCGAGCATCGTTGCAAAGCCTTTGATTCCGGTTAGCGGCTGCGATAATTCGTGAACAACGCCGCCGGCCATTTCGCCGATGGCTCTCATTTTTTCAGATTGGACTAGACATTGTTGAGAAAATTCAAGTTTCTTCAATAACCCTTTCATCTCCTCTTCTTCTTTGGCTCTTAACTTAATTTCTTCGGATAATTTTCGTCGGATGTCATGCAAATACCCTGAAAATCCCCCCAAAAACATCATGATAAAGACCACCATCACTCGAATTACCCAGAGGTTGGGCATCGGTTCCAACGCATAAATCATTTCATTTAACGGGATCGTCAGGAATCCGAAAATCAGGCCTGGCACGAAACCCAGCAATGCGCCCGAAATAGTGACCGGTATAAATAAAAATGCGCCCACGTAACCGCCTATTGAAGGCGAAAATAAGAAGTACATCCCTAGATAGATTACAAATGCCAGTATCGTCAGGAGTATATTTTTCATGGATAGTCTTCTTATTCCCAAATTTGGCGAAGTTTAACCTTGTGTTTTTAAATCGTGCTTTCTATTATATAGATGGCTGCGTTCCCCTGTAGCTCAATGGCAGAGCAATCGGCTGTTAACCGATAGGTTGTGGGTTCGAATCCAACCGGGGGAGCCAAATTAGATTATTCCTAGAACACTAGGCGGCTAACACCAGGGTTCCCACTTCCGATTGAATGAGTCTGTTTATTATATCTTCTTTGAGAGGAGATGGAGAACGGTCCCTTTCGGCTTCAAAAAGTTTTAAGCATTTTAATTCCATCAGAACAATAGACTTTGTCCATTGTGATAATGCGTTTTATAACCTTACGTTGCAGCAAATCTACAACTTCACCGGCTTCAATGGGGTTTCGGCTAAGTCTGTCGATCTTCCAGCAGATAATCGTGTCGTACTCCCCGGATAACAATTTGGCCATCATTCCTGCAAACATTGGTCTGCCGGTATAATGAGCGCTTTTAGCTTCTTTAAGAAAACAATAATCTGAAATATTATGCCTTTCAGCCAATTTCAAGCACTGCTCTTCCTGCGATTCAATTGAAACGGATTGTTGGTCACCTGATTCGCTGGATTTTCGACAGTAAATGATGGCTTTGGGCCGATTCAGCATCACATAATCTCCTTTTTTGGCAGCTATTAGAAACCCTCTGTGTTTTAAAGTTAACCATACTCAAGGTAGAATTCAATTGACAGGCTCAAGCCAATTTCAAAGGTGGGAAGGAGAAAAGTTTGGCGTTAGGAGAAATGTCTTCTTCAAGAAAAGTTTTTATACTTGGGTCTGGCTTCAGTAAGGCACTCTATAATTCAATGCCAACTTTGACCGAGCTTTCCGATCAAATTGGTTCCGATTTGAATTCCGATACATCTTTGGAAAACGCTTCGTTGGTTAAGCATTATCAGGACAATATACCTGCCAAGGTGAAGAGAAATTTTGAGCATCTCCTGTCGCTGTTATCGATGAGTATGCCCTGGAAACGCCCCGAATATTCTTATGTTGAAAAAGGATTGTTTCATCACATTTCGAGACGGTTGCGGGCGAAACTGAATTTTAATATTGGCGAAAAAAACAATGAGTTGGCGACCTGCAACATCAATGACTTATTTAGCTTTATTCACTTTTCGAGGATACCTGTAATTTCTTTCAACTACGACACAATCTATGAGGATCTTTTTTGCGCAAGGCAAAAGCGACTTGAAGGTCATTTTCGAATGGGCGGCTTGGATGTCAGTTATTTTATCGAAAAAAACGTTTCGGATTGCGAGATAATTTGCCAAAACCCAACTTTTTGGGTTCGTTTAAATGAAAATTTTTTAGATACCGCCGTAGCCAATGTTTTTGAAACCAAAGTTCGTGAAGAGTGTTCGAGCATGGGTTTGGAATATTTGGGGAATCAAATTATTGGGGAGATCAAGGCGCAACTTGCGAGCCCTCAATTGCTGGCCCCCAATTAATTTTTATCGGATGCCAATTTTGCCGGCGAGTTTCCGGGAGGGTAGAGTTTTTTCTCCAAGTGCTAACTACACTAGAATCCATTTATTGAAGCTGCATGGCTCAATCAACTGGCATTACTCTGGAGAGATTGGCGCAACGTCTGAACAAATTTATTATTCGGAAGGATATGTCCCTGATCTTGTGCCTTTTATTATTCCGCCAGTTTTGGATAAAAACTCATCTTATACGCACACAACCTTGAAAACTCTTTGGTCTTTTGGCGCCGACTATTTGAAGCTCGCCAATGAGATTTATATCATCGGTTATTCCTTACCTGAAACTGATCTCCCAGTAAATTTCTATTTGCAGGAAAATATCCGACCTGGAGCTAAAGTTTATGTTATTAACAAGCCAACGAATTCAGATGTTCTTAATAAATTGAAAGAGCGGTATGCACAGATACTCCCCGAAGGAATCTCCCTTAATTTTGACTTTTGCTCGGTGGATGGAAACCCGATTGAGAAGTTTATCCAGGAAAAGCTTTCTTGAGCAAAAAAGTTATTTTTATCGGTATGTTTTTAAGCTTGATTGGGGCGACAGCGTTTATAAAAATCTACTCTACGCATAAACCATACCAAAAAATCGAATTTTCAGACACTCTTTATTCACAAGAACGCGAGATTGCCCGGGCAAAATTTCGAGAAGAACTCCAAGACTCAAAGAGAGTTATGGGATTTGACGACGTAACTATTAAAATTGCCAAATACGACCTTAACCATGATGGCATACAAGATGTTTTTGTGATGCTCCAAGGGAGGGCGTTTTGTGGGAGTCAGGGATGTTGGACTGGAATTTACATCGTTGATAAAAATGAAAAATGGCATGAAGCCTACCTCTTCAATACCCATGGGCTATTTGGTGTTTCGCACCGAAAGCATGCTGGATATTTCGATTTGGTTCAGATTGGCTCAGCAAAAGACCATCCAACGAGCGAATGCTTTTTGCTAAAGTATGAATGGGAGAATGGACGCTATGAGGGCGTCGGGTATCAGGAACTAACTAAGAAAGACGAGGAGGCTATTGGAAATGAAAACTTATGAGCAGTTTCTACTTGATTTAGCTGGGAGCGAATCAAGCGGTCGCTACGATGCCGTCAATTCACTGGGATATCTGGGTAAATATCAAATGGGAGAACCTGCACTGGTTGACAGTGGCTATTACAAGTCGGATGGGAACAAGGAAGATAATCGGTTTTCAGATCAATTTTGGACGGGTAAGGATGGCGTCAAAAGTAAGGCTGGGTTTTTAAACAATCGTCAGGCGCAGGAGAATGCGATTCGAGAGTATATGAAAATCCAATGGAGGTATATTTTAGCCTCAGGTTCGGATAGGTTTGTGGGGCAAACCATAAAAGGATATTTGATTACAACATCTGGGATTTTAGCAGGTGCCCATTTAGGTGGCTGGAGAAGTTTGGCTCTTTTTCTCAAAACAGGGGTTGTTGCAGCTGATAAAAATAAGGTTCCGGTTACACGATATATCAAAAAGTTCGCCGGGCATGAAACTCCGTTTGTAGCCAGAAAAAAACTAACAGGCCTCAAAAAAGACAACAGTCGGAAAACGACGATGTATCAAATCGATAATTCCGAATGGCTTCCAAAAGAATCTGCTATTCAGATGGTGCGAGATGGCGTTTTGGATGGCGTTGTTGTCACGAATTCTAAAGGAACGATTTTTTTAAAAACCCGTCCTGACGGGACGACTGTCAATAATTTGAGTCAGGGATTTGCGTAACAGTCAGCTCAAATTAGCCAGTAGAAAACCATTTTCGTGACGTCACGAAAATGGTAGGTATTAGTCTGTTAATTCCAATTAAGCAGCCTTTAGATATTTTTGTTGAAAAATGGGGAAGAAAACGTTACTTTGTGCGTAAAAGGTTCTAACATCGTCCACTGTGGGGAGCCATTTAGTTTTTCAATGCGAACCATTTCCCTAACTTTTTGATCCGGCGTTTTTATGACCGCATACCAGGATTCTTAGCCCAGGCGCAACGTCACTCAAATGGCAACCGCGAAAGCAATTTGGCGCTTCATTGCTCAATCTCACTCTCTGTTTTTAAT
>CAYGHZ010000174.1:0-4772 GCA_964349635.1 uncultured Candidatus Marinamargulisbacteria bacterium | reverse complement strand
ACGCTGACGGCTCCGACGATCACAGGCGGTACTGTTAATGGGAATGCATGGGGTCGCTTGGCTACTGCAAACGTCGCCATCGTTGGCGATGGTGGCACCGGCGCTACGTCCCTAACCGGCGTTATTATTGGTAATGGTACGTCGGCCTTCACAACGGTGACGGCTCCCTCGGGTACGATTGTAGGTACGACCGATACGCAAACATTAACAAATAAGACCCTAACTTCTCCGATAGTTACCGGAGGTACAGTCAATGGAAATGCCTGGGGTCGTTTGGCAACAGCCAACGTCGCGACAGTTGCTAATGGTGGAACCGGAGCTACCACATTAACGGGAATCTTGGTTGGTAATGGCACCTCCGCAGTGTCGACCGTGACGGCTCCGTCAGGAACTGTGGTTGGTACAACCGATACGCAAACGTTAACTAATAAAACAATTAGCGGTGCAAGCAATACCTTGAGTGCTATTGATGTCAGTAGTTTGGCCCAAAGCAGCGCTGCTACCGACGATACCTTGAAATGGACGGGTTCGGCCTGGGCGCCGGTTAGTTCAGCCTATGCATCCGGCTATAGTGTCTCCACTATTACGTCGGCGGCCTCCCTGGCGTACACGACTATTACGATGAACGCCACGACGTTGGCTGGATGGACCTATAGCGCCGGGACATTTACATGTACGGTGGCGGGAACGTATTTGATTACCTATACCGGGTCTGTTGCGGTGTCAGCGGGGAACGCCAGACATGGGAATGTTCGCGCAAGGTTAAACGCGAGCGAAATTGCGGCGAGTCCGATGACGGTTAGAACCGTGGGAACGGCAGCCGTACCTGTGCCCGTTTCACGAACCTTTATTGAAACGTTTGCGGTCAACGATACGCTAGATTTTCAATTTGCAGGTTCATCGACCACCGGTGGTTCGGTAACGGATGTGGTCTTGCTGGCTGGTTTGGGTGCGCTAGGCACGTCGAAGCCTAGTTTTACCTTTACAGTACTAAGAATTAAATAGTTAAAGTAAGCCATTTTTTCAATTATTCGATCGCATCGCAAAATTGTATTAATTTGGATCGAAAGATTGTATAAGAAGGGTGGCGTTGGTCGATGTTGTGAAATTGTAATTTCAATTAACAAATTGTCAGGATAAGGCTAGGCTTAGCTTTGACGCATGTTTAGAAAACGTGATTTCGCAGAGACTCTAAAACGGTTTGCGGGACAATATCCGCGTATTTTTGATTGTTGAGGTAAAAGCCAAGGCTGGGGAAATTGGTTTAAGATCGTTCGAATTGAGGAATATATGTACTTGTTGTACATTATGTTCAAAAAGGAGCGGCAACTATGAAAAGGTATACAACGGCAGAAGCGCGCGAGCATTTTGCGGATATTGTTAACGAAGTTGCGTATACGCATGGTCGCGTCGTCGTTATGAGGCGAAATAAGCCCATGGTGGCTATTATGCCTATCGATGATTTTGATTATTTGGAAGAACTGGAAGAGAAAATTGATTTGGACGATGCGAAGGAAGCGTTGAGAGATTATAAGAATAACGGCGGCGTTTCGTGGACTAAGTTAAAGAAAGAGTTGGGACTGTAGATTGGGGTATTCGATCGAATTTTCTAACCGGGCGGCAAAAGATCTTTTAAAATTGCCTTCGAAGATTCGGGTTGCGTTAGGCAGAAGCATCGAAAAATTATCGGTCAGTCAGCGGCCGGTGGGGAGTCAGAAGTTAAAGGGCGAAGATTCGTTGTATCGAATCAGGGTTGGAGACTACCGAATTATTTATTCTGTCGAAGATTCGAAACTTGTTGTTTTGGTTGTCAAAATCGGGCATCGCAGAGAAATTTATCGCTGACCGGGAGTCGTGATGATACAATTGAGGTCTCCACACAATGATCCCGTTTTTCGTTAGAGTTGCCACCCAATTTTTCTACGAATGGGGCCAAGTTACTCTCTTAATTGGCCAAGTCATTTCCCGTTTGTTTCGGCGGCGCGCCCGTTATCTTAATCGGACGGTCGATCAAATGGTTCATTTGGGCGTTAATTCAATGGGCATTACCATTGTTACCGCGTTGTTTGTGGGGATGGCGTTTACCGTTCAGGTTGCCAAAGAATTTTTGAAATTTGGGGCTGGCAAAATGGTGGGCGGTATCGTGGGGTTGGCCGTTTGGCGCGAATTGGGGCCGTTGCTGACCGGAGTTGTGATCTGCGGACGCGTTGGGGCGGCGATTGCAGCGGAAATTGGAACGATGAAAGTAACCGAACAGGTCGAGGCGCTGGAATCGATGTCGCAGGACGTGGTGGAATATTTGGTCGTGCCGCGCGTTTTGGCCACAACGCTGATGATGCCTCTGCTGGTTGGAATGGCCGATCTGGTGGGCTTTTTTGGCGGGTTTTTGGTGGCTTTGGGAACCGGACGAGTGAATCCGTTTGCGTTTTTGGATTCGGCGGAAAGCATGTTGATCCCGGTCGATATTTGGGGCGGCCTTATTAAGGCAGCTCTTTTTGGCTTTATTATCGCGGTGATTTGCTCGTATATGGGATTGAATACAAAGTCCGGCGCCAAGGGCGTGGGTGAAATGACTACAAAAGCTGTCGTGGTGTCGTTGGTGGCGGTCTTCGTGCTGAATTATTTCTTGTCGCTGGTGATTTATTAAATGATTCGAATTCGAGGGCTGTATAAATCGTTTGATCAGACACCCGTGATTCGAGGGTTGGACCTGGATATCCCAACCGGCGAGAAAGTGGCCATTATCGGTCCTTCCGGATGCGGTAAAAGCACATTGTTGCGTCTGATGTTGGGTCTTGAAGAATGCGATCGCGGGATTATTGAAATCGACGGTAAGAATATTGTTGAAATGGACGATAGTGAATTGCGCGAGATTCGGCTAAAATTCGGAATGGTGTTTCAACTCTCAGCCCTTTTTGATTCGATGAACGTGGAAGACAACGTGGCATTTACGTTGAATGAAAATCTTCGATTACCTCCGGACAAAGTCCGCGAAGTTGTGGCGGAAAAGTTGGATATGGTCGAAATGTCCGGGTATGAAAAACAGATGCCGGCCGATCTTTCCGGTGGCCAACGCAAACGCGTAGGTTTAGCTCGGGCCATAGCTGGGAATCCACAGATCGTGCTATATGATGAGCCCACGACGGGATTAGACCCTATTTTATCGACGAATATCGAGAACTTGATCGTCAAGCTTAATGATCAATTGAAGGTGACGACCGTGACCGTTACGCACCAAATCTCGACGATTCTGCGTGCTTCGGACAAGATCTATTTGATGCACGAAGGCCGTTTGCAGCCGCCCGAGACCCCGGATTCCATTGCGACGTCCAACAATGAACGTATTCGATACTTTATGAATGGAGGCTTGGCAAATTAAATGAACCGAGCAGCTATTTATAAAGTGGGGATGGCGTCCTTCCTGATGTTAGTGATTATCAGTGGAATGCTCATTTGGAAAAGTGGTATTTTCCTGCGAGCGGCGGGCTATCAGGTGATTGGCGAATTTCAAAATGTGAATGGACTCCTTAAAGGGGCGGAAGTTCGGTATCGTGGGTATCGGGTGGGGCGTGTATCCAGCATTGTGCCTGGACCGGTATCCATTCGAGCGTATTTTTCTGTCAAAAGTGATACCGAGATTCCGGAAGGTTCCAAGCTTCGTGTTGTTTTTGACGGGCTAATTGGCGAAAAGTATCTTGATATTGTGCCTAATTCCGCTTCGAATGTCATGATCAGGTCCAACGAAGTCTTGGCAGGGTACGCAACGTCCGGGTTGGCGGATTTTGTGGATGTGGGAACGCAGAACCTGAACGAGACCAAGGCGATTTTGGAGTCGATGCGCGGAATTTTGACGTCTCCGGATGTGGCCGAGGCGATTCGGAATACGTTTTTGCGATTTGAAAAAATCACCAATGATTTGAGCAAGATCGTGGCGCTGGCCGGTGATGAGCGAATCAAGGAAATGACGCTTAATTTTTCACAGGTATCCCAGGATCTGATGGCCATGAGTAAGAATTTGAAAGAAATGTCGGATGAGCTGAGAGCCCAAGGTCTGTCCGACAAGTTCGGCGCAATTTTGTCGAATTTAGAAGCGGTCTCCGTTCAAGTTAAAGGGAGCGAAAGCCAGCCGGGCCTGCTAAGCCAAATGACCTCGATGGGGGCAACATTGGCGACTGTTCGCGCGGCTCCGGAGGCCTCGCTGCGATATAGTTTTCAAACGAAAGCCGCCTTTGCCGATGCGAACGTGGATCTGCGATACCACAACAGCTTCTTTCGGGTGGGCGCGTCTGATCGCTTTGGGGATGTCCAGTTTATGAATTTTCAGCATGGGACCCGGTTGTCGGATCAGATGACCGCGCGATTTGGCGTTTTCTATAACAAAGTGGGGCTGGGTGTAGATTACAAGGTGGATAAGTTTAAGCTGTCAGCCGACTTCTTTAATCCTCAACAAATGGAAGTCGATTTGATGGGTAAGTTTGCGCTGGATAGAAACATTGACTTGGCGGTGGGACTGGCGAAAGATCGGGCATCCAGCGCGTACTCGAATTACTCGTTAGGGGTTAACTTCCACCCCTAAAGCGGGCTTTGCTGCTGATCTTGAGCGGATATTTCCCTGTAAAACAGCCGGTGCAGAACTGGTTTGGAGCGTAGGCCGTGATGGCGTCGAGCATGCCTTCCAAGCTCAAGTATCCCAGAGTCGTGGCGCCAACATAGTCTCGAATTTCCTTTGTCGAATGGCTGGAAGCGATTAATTTCTTGCGCTTGGGGGTATC
>CAYGHZ010000173.1:0-4778 GCA_964349635.1 uncultured Candidatus Marinamargulisbacteria bacterium | reverse complement strand
ACGCCATCTTCCGTCCATCCGCCGCCGGAGGCTGCCTGCAAATCCAGTTGCCGCCAGCCTAAGCCGTCGTAGCCTTGAAAATTAGAACCCGTCCAACGAATCATCCCGGCTTGCGGCGGAACGCCGATATCGCCGATTTTGATGCCGCCGTTCACATCTAAGGCGGTTACCGGAGCCGTGGTTCCAACACCAATGGTATTCACAAATAACCGGCTAGCCGTGAAATCTCCGACTCCTGACAATTTGGAACCTTCGATTTTAAGATCGCCGATGGCAATCGCGCCACCGGGTTGCGCTTGATCTCCGACTTGTAATGATTTAACGATTAAGGTGTCCCCGCGAATCGTTTTTAATCCGCTAATATTGCTCGAGGAAATCACCACCGGACCAATTTGAAGTATGTTGCCGGTAATCTGATTGCCTCGCAGCGACTGCGCTTCCAAAATACCTACCTGACTCAAATTCCCTTGTTTGAAGGCCCAATTCCCAAGCATTTCACCGGAACTCAACCGATTTGAACCTAACCAAAGACTATCGGCCCTAATGTTTCCCGACACCTGCAAGGCGTGTTGCGGATTCGTAATTCCAATTCCGACATTAGTGCCTGAATACGTAAGAAATGATCCGGTTTTTTCCCAAAATCCGGCGCGCTTGCTTAACGCAATTCCATTCACGACAAATTCGGTCGCGTTCACCGTTCCACGCACATCCATCATATACTGCGGTGCGCTGGTTCCAACGCCCACCATTCGTTTGCGACTATCCACAAAAAACACGTTGCTTTTTAAGGCTAAATCCGATTGCAAATTAAGCGTGGTCGCCAGAGACCCCAATCCGGTAATGCCGGGGTAATTGCCGGCTAACGCCGCCTGTCCCACTGTTCCGGATAGCGTATTGGCGCTGACGCTTAAGGCCACCTTTGCCACATCGGCTTGCGCAGCATAGGGCACATAGCGCAATGGCAAATTGACCTTGCCCGGCACGCCTTCGATTTCCACCACAAAACTAGGGTTTTCCGTATCAAAAAAAGCTGACTTTAAGGGGTTGGAATCCAGCAGTCCCAATTCTACCGACATAAACCCTTTGTCAAACTTAACCCCTTCAAAGCTATCTTTCCAAAGAATCGTACCTAAATCATTTTTAAATAAATCGACATTATTGTTTAAGCTGATCTGTACTTTCTTCGTACCAATAAGCAAACCCGTCGTGGCGTCGGTAAACGTGCCTTCCAAGGACACAACGATCTTTCGATCAGCCGCAAAACCTGACGAGGCCAGCATAAAGATTGCTATGAATAAAAGGAATAATCGTCGTAAACGAGTCATGGAAGCACCGCCATCTTTCCCTTACCCAACGTTATTCCCTTATGGACGATATAATAAAAGTACGCCCCTGCGCTTAATACATTGTTTTCTAAGGTGCCCATGCCAAATTGCAGTTTATTCATTCCCTGTAGTCCACCGGTCGCCCCCTTATCAAAATGGGCGGTATAAATAAGATCGGCGTTTATATTATAGACATAAAGATCAATTTCTAAGGCTTTTGAGAGTTTATAACCAATATAGGTTGTATCTATCTGGCGAAACGGATTGGGGTAATTTAATAGCTTTCCGTCGATCGCAGGAGGAATCGCCGAATCGTCTTCCTGTGGCGTAACAACCTCCAAAACCGATCCCTGAACCCCAATATTTTGAGGCGGGGCAATGGGATTCATCCCGTATCGGACGATTTTCAGTCCGGACGGCCTGACCACATTGTTTTTGGTTAAATTCAAACGTCGCTGAACCTGAACCCCCGACGTATCGGTACTGCGCTGAGTGGTAGGCGTCACAGACAAGGCTCCCAATAACTCCTCGGTTGCTACTAACCCTATAGCTAGCAAAGATAGAATAAAGCGAATCATGACACTCCCGTTTTCCGGAGCCTTTTCTTTTTTACGTTTAGCCACCCCTGACCTCAGGTAAAAAAGGTAAAACGCACCCCGTAATAGGAGTTTATTCCCGGAAATTTACTATTTTAAACATTGTTTTTTATTTTTTGTTTTCCAGCACCTCGATCCTCCTCATCAACAAATCAATTTGTTTTTGCTTGCCATCCAATTCAGTCTTCATTTCTTTCACCGCCTCAATCAAAAGCGGAGTCAATTCGGCATAAGAAACCGCCTTGAATCCGTCATGGCCCGTGTCGACGGCGTCCGGCAATACGTTTTCCAATTCCTGAGCGATCACGCCGATATGACGTCCCGCCGGTAGATTGCGCTGCGCAAACTCATCTCGGCGCCATAGATAACTGACCCCTCGAAGCGACATAACGGTCTGCAAGGGATGCAGCAACGGCTGAATATCTTTTTTCAATCGTTTGTCGCTGCTTAACGCAGTTCCGTTGGAACGGACGGAACCAATCGCATTAATGTCGCCGTTGACTTCAAGCTTATAGTTAGCCTGACTGGTGCCAATACCCACCTTACCTCCCCAAAACGACAAAACATTTGAAATATTACTTCCGTTGTTAGTTTGATTGAACACCCAGTTAACGTCGCCCGCACCAATAACGAAACTAGCCAAATTTAGAAAATACCCGTCAGGTTCCGCACGTGAAGAAATGCGAAGTGAATTGCCGTTATAACCGTCTCCGGAGGCAGGTGTAGCTATCTGAAGGCGAGCGGAGGGACTCGTCATCCCTATTCCCACGTTGCCTCCACCAGCGCTTAATATAATAGGAACGGAAGAGCTGTCGGAGCTAAACCCAATATAAGACCCGCTAATGGCTTGAATATAACCAATCCGTGCAGAGGCGCCATAAAAACTTAAAAATGGATTATTACTGGAAGTCTGAAGCCTCAAAGTCTCACCACCTGTAGAAAATCCGACGTGAAGCGGGGCTCCTGGAGCGGTAGTGCCAATACCCACATTACCACCGTTAGCAATATCCCAGGTCATAGCGGTTTGCGCGTCGGATGTAGCCCAAGAATCGGGATTAATGTGGTTGTTCGAGGCGTTTTGTAAAATCAATTTCGACCCATCCCATTTGAACCCGGCGTGCCGCACACCATCTTTTCTGAAAATTAACGCCCCATAGCTGCTACCAGTACCCAGCAATCCCGTTTTATAGACGCTAACGTTATTACTGACAATAATATTGCCGTTGAATACCTGTAACTTTTCTGATGGAGCAAGGGAGCTGCCAATCCCCACGTTGCCACCGGCTTCCTGCAGGGAGAGAGGACGCGTGCCTCCAACTACATTATCCCAAACACCCAATCGCACTCTGGAATTGGTCACGGGTTGAATATAGAGATAGGTATTTCCATCCACAAAGTTACTTTCACCGCTGCTGGAAACGCTGAGAGTACCGCTATAAACCGCCAAATTACCTCCGTTAACCACTAACTTCGAGGCCGGGTTCGTAATGCCAATTCCGACGTTACCGTCATTTTGAACAGTAACGGCTGCCTGAGCCAAGGTGGGATTTGTGCCGTCCGCCACAGAATTTTGTAGGATATAAAGGTTACCTCTTCCGAACGACGCCCTACGCTCGTAGACAATGGCGCCTTTTCCAAAGTTGTTAGGTTCCGTGGAAAGGAGAATCCCGGTTGCCGTACCACCCGTGTCCGTAGCATTGGGGTTATTCACCATGTGCGCATATTGCAAGGCATTGGCGCCCGACGTTTTCACATGCAACGACGACGCCGGAGAAGTTGTTCCTATGCCCACATTACCGCTGCTGGTAATTGCTACGATAACTGCGGTTGTATTATCAAGAAACTTATACACTACATCGGTCCCGGCCAACCCTGTGGTCGAGTTAAAAAATTGCAACGAACGATCAGTGCCCGACTTTAGCATAATGCTCGCATTATTGGTTTTAGCCGGCGCCGTAGTCACATTTTGAAAGCCCAAAAGAGCATTGGCAAAATCCGACCCAGTCGACCGAATATAAATGCCGTTATTATTGTTGGTTTCCACATGCAGCGCTTGAGCGGGGCTTGTCGTTCCAATCCCGACATTGCCATTGCCCTTAATTCGGACTCTTTCGGTAAACGATCCGCTGCTACCATAGCCAAACGCGATATCGGCGGCACTAACGTCGCTGTGAATTTGGAATAATGCATTCTGTACGCCAAATCCGTAATGCGCGCCGCTTTGCCCGTAAAGCGAAATCTTGTCACCCAACGAATTAGCAAACCCCAGCGGAAATCCGGGTGTCGTGGTACCGATCCCGAGATTACCAACCTTAGTTATTACCGTCGCATTGGCGGCCGTTCCCAAAACAGCGAAGGCCATATTGGCAGGTATTTCGTAGGCGGTATACCCCGAGTCAACTGAGCCTGCGGTATAGTTGACCAAATCCCAACCCTGTCCATCGTATTGATATAACGTAAATGTAATTGGAGAACTTGAGACCAGGTCACCGTCAAAATAGAATTCAAGAAATTGAGAGTCTCCGTCTCCTTTTTGAATAAGCCGCAATTTTTGCACTCCATCCGCCCCGTAACGGGAGTTATTCAAGATCGTGATGCCATGACTTTGATCGGAGTAATTCAGTCCGGCTAAAAACCGCAAGTACCCATGTCGCGATCCATTTCCCGCAACCCATCGCAACTCAAAATCTCCGCTTAGATCCCCAATCCCTTGCGCAATGCGATACCATCCGGCGGTCGAGAGAGGCGCTGACGCCAACACATTCCGATAGAGGTTAGATGCCTTCACATTCCCCACTATTTCCAGCTTTGTCGCCGGGTTCGTAATTCCAATCCCAGCATTTCCATTTTCGTCAAT
>CAYGHZ010000172.1:0-4790 GCA_964349635.1 uncultured Candidatus Marinamargulisbacteria bacterium | reverse complement strand
ACGTTGATACCTCGCCATTTCGATGGACATCACAAATCAACCAATGAAAATACTTTTTTCAACCGATACCCGCGAAATTTTAAGTAGGCGTTAATGTCACTAATCCCAAATTCCCGAGACACTTCCCACAACATGATTCCGGTGTTTAGTCTGGCGACAACGCTTTTTAGGTTAATTTCCCGCCGCTTGTTTGTAAGTGCTGGTTTTTTCCAGCCGAGGATTTTTTCAAGTGTGTATTTAAAGGCTAATTTCTTTTTTCGCGCGGCTAAAAAATAATCAAAACCGGAAATCCCGAATTCGCGCGTCACGTCGGTTTTCCGCTTTTTTTCGTTTAGCCGATCAAGCAATAAATTTAAATCGATTTCTTTATTTTTCGTCATGAAATTCGCATCCCGCTGCATGATAGAATTCAATAAATGAAATTGCCAAAAGTTTGTTTTGTTCTGTCGATTTTTATTTTCACAGCAACCATCCTATTTGCTGCCGATTATCGGCTTCAACCCGGCGATACTTTGGAAGTGCAGGTGATTGGTAAACGCGATCTAACGACGAAACAACCGATAAGTCCTGATGGCACCGTAGCGTTGCCATTTGCGGGGCGGATCAATGTTCAGGGGAAGACGTTGCCGGAAATGGATGCGTTGTTAAAGCAAAAGATCGGGCGGTTGGTTTTAGGTTCAGAAGTTATTGTGGTTTTGGAAAAAATGAATAAGGAAAAGGAACTTGATCCTTCCAAGATTATTTTTATTGCGCTGCATGATTTGGGGAAGGATACGGTGGAGATTAAGAAGACGGAGAATCTCACGGAGGCGTTGGCTTATACTGCGGCTCTGCCGTTTACTGTGAAACGGGCGAATGTTGAATTGGGGGCTACCACAAATATTTTGGCAGGGGATATTGTCACGGTGAAAATTGGGAAGAGACCGGATTTTATCGAGGATAATTGGTATAAGCTTTTGAGTGGTGCAGGTATAGTCTTTGCCATTCTCCATCGCTAATAGGCACAATTCGAATTTCTAAAAAGCCAACATCAAAAATACAGACAGAATTAACAAATTCCCTTGCGAAGACTTTCCCTCAAATCGCCAACGAATGGGATTATTCAGAAAATCGAGGCTTAACTCCAGAGCAAGTCGCGCCTCAGTCAAACAAGAGATTTAATTGGATATGCCCAAAGAAACATAAATACGATGCTATTGTTAGCAACCGGACTCGACGGAATAACGGATGTCCAGTTTGTTCCGGGCATCGGGTTATTAGAGAAACATCACTGGCCACTCTCCATCCAAACCTAAAAAAGCAATGGCACCCTACCGAGAACGGAAATCGAACGCCATACAACTTTAGACCAGGATCACATTTTAAAGCGGTATGGATTTGTGAAAAGAAGCATGTTTGGCCTGCGGTCATCAGTAGCCGGGTGAGAGGAACAGGCTGCCCAGTATGTTCAAACCGAAAAGTAGCTCCCGAAAATAGCATAGGCAGTCAATTCCCTGAATTGACGAGGGAATGGCATCCAACAAAGAACGGTAAATTGACTCCTTTTGATGTGAGTCGGGGTTCCGACAGAAAGGTCTATTGGCTTTGTCGCTTAGGGCACTATTGGCCAGCTACGGTATCACACCGCGTTTCTGGCACGAACTGTCCAAGATGCAAAGCTGCTGCGTCATCGATTGAATTGCGGATTCTGAGTGAGCTGGGGTGGATTTTTGGGAATTTGGTGCATCGCGCGAAAATCGGTGGTCTTGAGTGTGACGTCTACTCCTCAAGGTACCACTTTGGCATTGAAGTCGATGCTTATCATTGGCATAAAAATAAATTAAAAAAAGACGTAGAGAAGACAAAGCAATTGGCTTCCCACGGAGTGTATCTATTGCGTCTTCGGCAGCAGGGCCTTTCAAAAATATCTAGCCACGATATTGAATATGCTCCAAGTCAGATCAAGAAGGTGCTTATAAATAAGATACTCAGGCAGCTGGAGTCGAAAATGGATTTTAGTAACGCGATCAAGTCCAAAATAGAAAAGTATTGTCAGGAGACCACGTTTTTGCGCGACAGGCAGTACGGTACGTTGTTGAAATTGTTGCCAGGTCCTATGCCAGGTAAAAGTCTGGCTGATAAATTCCCAGGAATTGCCAAGGAATGGCATCCAAAGAGAAATGGAAGGTTAAAGCCGAGCGAAATCTCTTATGGCACAGATCGCGAGTTTTGGTGGAAATGTGGTAAGGGGCATAGTTGGCCAGCGAGAGTATTAAACCGAATTAATGGACAAGGGTGTGCCGTTTGTGCTGGGAAACGGGTAATACGCAAAACATCTTTGGGGTATTTATATCCCAAGCTTCTCAAAGAATGGGACTATTCAAAGAATAAAATAAGTCCATTTGAAGTCGCACCAGGTTCAGAAAAAAAAGTATTTTGGCTTTGCTTGAGAAATGGCGATTCCTGGCCTGCGACTATTGTAAATCGCGTTAAAGGTACCGGTTGCCCAATATGTGCAGGGAAAAAAGTGGTTCCTGGCAATTCGCTAGCGGATCTTTTTCCTGAGATTGCCAAGCAATGGCACCCGACCCTAAATAAATCTCTCTCCCCAGCAGACGTTCGCCCTAAATCCAACAGAAGAGTTTGGTGGCTTTGCGAGAAGAAGCATGAGTGGCCTTCTACTGTTTCTAATCGGGTTGGAGGAAAAAAATGTTCTGTATGTTCCAATCGAAGAGCAGACAAAACAAATTCGCTTAGCGTCTTATTCCCAGAGGTAGCAAAGGAGTGGCATCCCACGGAGAATAGAGATCTGACTCCCGATGATGTTGTGCCCGGATCCGGAAAAAAAGTTTGGTGGAAATGTGTTCGCGGACACTCTTGGCCTGCAGTGATCAGAAATCGCACTAAGAGGGGCCACAAATGTCCAAATTGTCCAAGAACAAAGAAATCTAGTGTGGTGTCCGCTGCGCCCTAGCTACCACTTTTATTTTAGTCCCGCTTTATAGTTGCCCCTGAGGTATCTCAATAGAAAATCATATGTGGATATTCTCCCCTTTCCCCGCTCGCTCCCCCGGAGCGAATAACTCGAAAACAAGAACCTCGGCCGATGGCCGAAAGACTCGCTTCGCGATGACTCGTATACGATTAAATCGCTATGCGAGGCGCTTTTCATTGTGTTACATTTTTTTGTGATTTGTTTTGGTTTTTAAGGGAAGTGGAATGGTCGTGATGGACCTTCTCCCAATAAATATGGCAGCTTATAAAAACGATTATACGAAAGCCGAAGACGAGTGTTTGTTGGAACTTCACGAAGTTCGTCATTCTTTGGACAAGGACTTGGCAAAGAAATCTGTTAATGAAATTAATAAGACTGGGTTAGCACTTTTTTCTTCTTGGAAGAAAGAGTCTGCCAAATCAGAGTTAATAAAATCTCGTTAGATTTCTTAAGTTAGGAATATATATGATCCCATTTCAACCATTTTAACCAGGCGGTTAAATTGGTTCCCTATCTCAATGATTTCCGTCGCGCAACAAGCCAAACCACCAAAACCGCAATCACGACCAATCACATGATCTTGTTAGTTACGGCTAATAAGATGCGGACTCTTTCGGAGCAACGCAAAAATATGAGCCACGCTAGCCAGAGTAAGATTCGCCTGAGCCTTTTGGATTCTTGAAAGCTGAGTGGGACTCACATCAAGACGCCTCCCTAGCTCATTAAACCCAATGTCTTCTTTCTTCATGTAGCCTTGCAACATCTTCCAGATATCTTGCTGAAGGGCAACCAGACCTTTTTTTTCGAGAGCGGCTTGCTCTTCTAGCTCCGCGATTTCGGTCTTATCGAGTCTTTTTTTAAGGTAGTCACTAAAACTTTTTGTTTTCATATTTAACCCTCCTGGTTTTCGAGCAAGTCAGCTAACCTCAACCGCGCAACTGGGATGTCTTTTGCCTGACTAGATTTGTCGCCGGCATTCAATAAAACAACGGTCATTTTTCCTTCAAACGCATAATAAATTCTGTAACCATATCTGCGCTCTCGTAACTCAAATAGTCCTTTGCCAAGTGCCCGACTATGGGGAAGTTTTAAGTCGGTTCCGCAAAGCCCAAGTAACTTAACTTCTTTCGCCACAGACTTTAATTGATCATTTGTTAAACGATCGAACCATCGCTCAAGAGAACTCTTGTCTTTTTTCCCTTCATCCCAATACCGGACAATCCACTCAATCACTTAAAAGATAGTATCATGTATAGTAGTGATTCCCCAAACAACGATCGAACTAAACATATTCAAGTCTAAAAATCTCCGAATTTGAAGTTCTATGAAGTTAGGTCAACTACCGCCTCCGCCGCGCAACAAGCCAAACCACCAAAACCGCAATCACTACCAACGACGGAAACGAAAACAACAAATATAGCGGCAGCGTGACCACGAAGAAGTAGAGGATTGTGAATAACAAGATCAGCAACATCGCGGTGGCGACCACGGCGAACCAGCCCAGCAGCAGGAACGCGAGGGGGATCAGTAGGATAAGCGCGAGTAAGGCAAAGATTAGAGTCGACATGGGGTAATTTCTCCTTTATTTCTTTCCAGACTTTTTAGGCTTTAATTGCGTAACTTTTTTTAGGGCAATCTCGAAATGGTTTTCAACCGGATCGGGTTGATTGATCTGCCACTGATGAAATCGATCAAAATGGTCTTCCGCTTTTTTAATTGCAGAGTCGTGACTTATTTTTCCGGCATGCGTCAGTATTTCTCGTTCACTCAGCCGCAAAAAGTCGTCTAGCTTGGCAATCCAATCTTTCATGTACAT
>CAYGHZ010000171.1:3695-4815 GCA_964349635.1 uncultured Candidatus Marinamargulisbacteria bacterium | reverse complement strand
GACATTTAAGGTTGGCGGAACAGTTTGTGGCAAACTGTGATCGTGTAAATAATAAGTGCAGTGGAACTAAATCGGCTAAAGAATTTGGGATTGAATTATTCGATGGCGAGAGTCGAGCTCTTCTCAACGAATTTAATATGGTGTTAATGGAGATGTTGGATAGCTGGATAGGCCTGCCGGCAGACGAAAGAGGAAGGAAGGTGGATGCTTACCTCTCGGGCCGAATCCATACGAAACAAGCCCAAGCCATGTTGCGCCAAACACTTCTAGATGCCGATCCCATTCCAAAGATCGTGACCGGGTTGAAATCGGAGCTGACGAAGAAAAAAAACGACCTCGAAAACAAGTTGCGCGAGAAACATAATTCGACCGCAAAACTTATCACGGAAGCCTGCCTCGACGTTGGTTCAGGGTATCTTTCAAAGACCTTGGGCGATTTTCTCAATACCGCGCCGCTTACGCGTGTTGCATCAGATAGTCAAGGATTTTCAACATGGGCTGCAACACTTTTTGACTTAGTCTTGAAAAGCGACGTTCCACCGGCGCTCAAGGAGATCTTTAAGCAGGTGGTAGGGACAATAAGGCAACATGTTCAGCCCGGGGGCGATACCGCGGCTCGAAAGGCGGTGGTGGGCAGCTTCTTTTTGCGATTTTTAGTTCCGGCGCTAATCGACCCGGATAGCAACGGATTTTCTGGTTTAAATCTAAAAGTGCATCAGAAAGAAAATCTAAAAGATTTAGCAAAAATTGTGCTGGCCTACGCCAACGAACTTAAATCTCAAAAATACGAAAAATTACAGAGATACGCGCCTAAGATGGCCAGATTTATCGATTCTCTCTTGCCGCAAGCGCCATTATCGTTATCTTCTTCTTCAAGCAGTTTCAGTAGTTCCTCCTCAAGTCGTTGGAGCAGCTCTAGCAGTAGTTCAAGTTCCTCAAGCTCATTGTCGTCATCGAGCAGCAGCTTAGATTATGACACCTTACCCGTCCCATCGTTTCATCGACGCTTGCCTGATCCCTCAGTCAAAACTCCGGATTCAAAAACACCGTTGGTCCACGCCCAAAAACGCCGGTCGGTACAGGAAGCGCGGGCTCTCCAAAAAACCTTAGCGTCCTTTAC
>CAYGHZ010000171.1:0-3685 GCA_964349635.1 uncultured Candidatus Marinamargulisbacteria bacterium | reverse complement strand
AAAAAGATGCGAAGGATGCCAAAACAAAAGGGAACGATTTAGGTGCCGTTGAAGAAAAGCAAGATACGTTGAAGATTGACTTGGGCGATCGTTCTGCAAAAGCTGGCCCATCGCTTTTAATCGCTCCTTCTGACCTCCCAGGCCCGGGCAAGCTCACGGAAATCCTGGGCGAAATTCTTTTTTCAATCATGGTGGTGTTAGACCGCGAAGGCGAACCTGACAATCACGATGAAAAATCGGGAGAGTTGCCGATTCCATGCAAAATCGCTGATGATCCATTGACCGTATCCAAATTAAATGATCGTCTGGCAGGACATTTAGATCCGATTAAAGCAGGCCTGCAAGGTGTCGGTGGAAATTATTCTGACCAATTTTCCAAAGGTCTCTCCGCCCAGTTAACCCAACTTAGAACGCTTACCTGGATTCCAAAGTCTCGGTTTACTCAAAACTCTGACGCGTCGTATGGCGCTTATTTAAGATCTCTTGCAAATTTTGCGAAATTTCTTGAGCAATTGGATGGCGTTGCTGTTGCTTCGCAAGCTCATCAGGTTTCATTAACTGATTCAGTCGAGGAACGAATCAAGGTAGTTGACGCAAAGCTCTCGAAAATAGCGGCCGATGGTGAACTTTATGCTCGGTATGATTCACAACTCCGATTTGATACGCTCAAATTAACCTATGGCGACGAAAAGGTTGAGGCTTTGATAAAAAATGACCACCACGTTTCTAATTTAAGGGGATTGAGAGACTTGTTGCAGCACGCCTTGGTTACTCTTGTTGCGACTGCTCATACTGCCGAGAGAAATAAGAGCGACATTGGAGCGGATTTGGATAATTCTCTGTCCGCCTTTCTCAAGGTAACGGTATCCTATTATCGAATGAGGCAAAGCCTGTCTTCCGGGGGGAAAAATGACCTGACTCAAATGATGTATGCGCTTGCTAACGAACTTCGCGCGCGCTTTACAACACGCTTTGACCCCTTAGTGGTGCCTGTGGCAAGTGCGATGGCTAAAATTTATCGGCAATCGCATGCTGATGCTAAAGCGTTAGCAAGAGATGTGCGCGAGGATCTGACGGATCAATTTACTAAATTTGAGGCAAAAATGGGCCGACGCTTGAATAGCCTAAACAGCCAAAGGGATCAGCGACCCTATCTTCACCTAAATTGGCCAACGATTATAAAGAGAAGCCCCGCGAGCAGCCGTGTGGAATTGTTGCGCAGGCTTGAACTATTGTATCCGTCGGGCGACGAAGAGACTGCACAAATAGTGGTTCAGGATTATCTGAATGGAAATATTTATCATTCGGGAACATGTTTCGGTCCATCCGTCGCGGATCATGTTGTTTCTAAGGGTGCGTCGAGACGTGAAAAGCTGGGAACGCTTCTTCCGGTTCTTCGAAATGTGGCCGGTTCAAAAAGGTTTCAGCAAGGAAAAGCAAACGAGGGCGACGCAATTCGATGGGTCGCGGATCGATTGGAAGGTACAAAAGGCTCTGACGATTCTTCGGCCGGAGGCGATGAGGATTCTGATTCTGCCAACATTCAGGGTACTCACGTCGTACATTTAGACAACGAAAAAAAAAAGAACCAAGAAGCCTCTTAGCCAGCTTCCCCATAGCTGAAGAATTCTCGCATTTTAAATTAGAGCCATGCGATTTTGATGCAGATCCGGTAACGCATGTCTTCGTCTCGATGCATCCCATTTCCCCTTCGCCAACCTTAAGGGACTACTTGCCGCCCGGCAGAACCTGGGTGACTCAGCAGTGCGTCATCTGCTAACTAGGAATGTTTTGGTCACGCCGCGAGTGTGGTACTATCTTAAATTATGCTTGCCAATCCATCCTTGGAATATTTCCGAATCCTTAAAAAAGCGCTGCCGGAGGAACAGGCCGAACGTATTGCCGAGGCTATTTTCGAGTCGCAGCAGCAAGCGTTTAAGGAAATAAAAGAATTACGACACGAAATCAAGGCGGAATTGAAAGAAGACATGAATCTTCACGAGTTTGCTACTCGGGGAGATGTGGTTAATGTCAAAAAAGATCTTGAGATTCTTAAATTGGAATTACAAAAAGATATTGAACTCCTGCGTCAAGAGACAAAGGTTGAAATTGCTCACGCAAAAAATCAGCTTCTCATTTGGATTTTCGCGATGTTGGTTTTCTTTGGCTCTGCTCTTATGACCGTGATGGCCAAAGGGTTTCATTGGATATAACCCCGTTATCTTCCGGCGATTGTCAGTCAGACTGAAATAAGCGTATCAAAACGTCTATGGTAGTTACCAAACATGATCGCGATTTTGAAGGCGGTTTATTGGCTAGATGTTTAAGAATAATTTGAAAATGGAATTTATCGTATTGATAATCATACGTTAATAACGTATAAATAATTGGTGGAATTTGAGTGGGATCAAGTAAAGTCCGGAAAAAATCTGGACAAGCATGGGATTGATTTTCATGATGCAAAAAATATCTTTCATTCGAGTTTCTCTTGATCCTAAAAATCCCTCGAAAGGAAAGACGGATTGGGGGCGTGTGGATTCTTTAACCGAAGAAGAGGTTTTTGAGAATGCGTTTTCCGATCGGGATAATCCTCCGATTTCCGAAGAAGCTCTTTCAAAATTCCGCCCGGCTATCGATGTAAAAGCGATTCGAAGACATCTCCATTATTCGCAAAGCGAGTTTGCAAAGACGTTCCGTTTATCAAAGCGTACCATTCAGGAGTGGGAGCAACATAGAAGCGAGCCTGATTTACCTGCACGTATCCTGCTGACTGTCATTGCTAAGAATCCGGACGGGGTTAAGAAGGCCTTGCAGGATGTTGTTCTGTAATTCTGAAATGAAATGCTAAAACTTGCGATATTAATCTCCGGCCGCGGGTCAAATATGACCGCTATTTGAGGAGGAAGACTATGAGTAAGGAGAGTTACTTTGATACGGTTGATTTGAAAAAAGAATTCGATTTTTCAAAGGCTAAACGAATTCCGGCTAGGAGAAAAAGAATTACCATGAATATTCCCTTTGGTTTATATAAGCAAGCCTTTGAGATTGGCGAAGAGACCGGGATCGGATATCAAAATTCTCTTAAAACTGCGATTGCTATAGGATTGAGACATCTTAAGGAAGAAGTTCGGCATTGATCAATTCCGGATATAACGGAATATAGTTCCCGAATGTCCGAAATAAAACGGTTGGCGGCGTTGGCGGGAGATCAGCCGGTTAGGAACAGTATTGCCATTACGATGGACCGAAAGAAGCGAAAGTTGGATTCGGGGATATGGATTGTTCCTTGGCAGGAATTTTGCAAAGAATTATGGGAGGGGCGGTGGATTCATGAATAATTTTATATCTGTTGGCGCGCGTAGAATAGTTTCTGTTATTGTTCTTGTGTGAATCGAAAACGCATTTTTCTTAGTGCTGTACAGAAAGAGCCGGAGTTTCGGGTTACGGATGGATTTAATTTGACGATTTACCGACCGGGGTTGGGTGAAAAGTTGGGTGAAACCCGGAGCGGCATTTTGAAGGCTATGAAGGAAGATTCGAAGGTCTCGGTGGCAAAATTAGCCAACATGTTAAGGATCAGTACAACTGCGGTGGAAAAAAACATCGCTTATTTGAAGACACAGGGCTATGTGAAGCGCATAGGTCCTGCGAAAGGAGGTCATTGGCATGTCGCACAGGCTTAGAA
>CAYGHZ010000170.1:0-4842 GCA_964349635.1 uncultured Candidatus Marinamargulisbacteria bacterium | reverse complement strand
ATTTAGCATTCAGAAGATTCACGTCATTCTCAAAATCGGAGAGTCGTTTTTTTTCCTCTTTTGCTTTATCGCGTTTGCGTTCAACGGCTTGAATAATGGTTTTCATTGTTTGAATGGTTTCAGGTGTTACCAGCGAGCGGTGTTCGGGAGGAAGTTTTGCCTTGATTTCGCTTATTTTTGCGTCTGCGTTGGTGGCATAGTCTACTTTTTTCTTTTCCTTTTCTTCCTTTTCATTGATCTCCGAGGTAGCGTTTTGTGTGGGATCGCCAGATTTTTTGCCTCGGCATTTTGAATCTTCGACTGCTTTTTCAAAATCGGCTTGGGTTATTTTGGGTGGAGATTCAGTTGCAAAAAGTCTTGCTAATAGTCCCATCGGGCGGATTGCCTCCTTAAGCATTGCACAACTGGCTTTTGCCATATAATAGTCGGTACATAAATCGGTTCTTTTAGATTCTAATATTTGAACGGCGTTCGCAGTCTCCTCTCCTTCTCTACCTTCCTTTTCCATCTGCCTAACGAACGCGAGTGTCTCGGCATGTAGGTCGTTGGCCATCTTTTGGAGGTCTGTCATGTCGAAGAGAGGCGGAAGAGAATTTCTGCGCGGCACGGGGTGCTGTGAAAGGAACGGGAGAGACGATTTCCTTGTTACTGTATTGGGAGTCGCCACTATTTTCGATAACGATGTCGCCATTGGTTTTCCTTTCGTCGCGGCGGTTGGTTTTGAGGATAGGCTTCTTTTTAGCTTGATGGCGTATCGTTGTTCTTCAGATTCCCATCGTTATCCTTTTCCGGGCCTGGTGAATCAGAGGCTCTAACAGAAGGAAATCCTTTTTTCAAAAATGCAGTCTGTGCCTTGAGGCTTTTAATGTTATTTTCAAGGTTGCTTAATTCTTGAGACTCCCCAGTTACTTGTTTTTCTAGACTGGCAAACCGAGTCTTTGCTGCTTTTGCCTGATCGAATATGGGAGTCATAACTCGAATAATGACATTCATTGTTGCAATGGTATCGTCCGGCACTTGCGATCCGGCGCTTTTACTTACTTCAACCGCCAATTTCCGAGTTCTTTCTTCTGCGACCTTGGCGTAATTTGGGGTCTCCGTTTTTTGGGGCGGTGATGAGTTTGGCACAGCTGTTTTAGGCTGGCGGGAAGCGCTTTGTTTTTCTTGCTCGGCGGCTGCTCTAAATTCTTCCTCGGTTATACTCTTCGTGCGATTTTCATCTTCTAGCAGTCTTCCGATTGTTTTTGCCGCGTCGACCTCCTCCGTGAGCATGCCAAGAGTTTCTTTCGTGGAATCCACCCTAGTTCGCAGATCTTTTTCAAGATTTTCCAATTCTGCGACGGCTTGATTGACGTTGAGGGCTTCATCTCTGTCCTGTACAAACCTTTGAATGACGCCGCGAGAATGATGTTCCAATTCCCGCGCCTGACGCTGTAAATCGTCGGTATTTAACTGGACATGAGCTAGGCGCGCATTTTCAACTAAGGTTCGGGCTTTACTCAAACGATCAAAAACATTGGCCGAACCGCTTAATTTAAGGGTTGAGACTGAGGCGGAGTTGAATGGAGAAATGGGATTTGTCGAAACTGCTGACGACGAGCTTGATGAGCTTGATGAGCTTGAAGAACTTGAACTGGAAAAACTTGAGCTGGAAGAACTGGATGAACTCGCTCTTGGAGAATGATGTGGCGATGGAGGCGTTGATCCTGTTCCTGAAACTGATGACATAGCTTTTCCTCCTAGTGCGGTTGATTTATAGGCTACCGGCGGATGCGATAGTGCTTCCAGAAAGGTTTCCATTGAGTAAGCATATTCGTCTAACAGAGGGTTCAGGTAGCCGTTATCGCTATCTTCAAAACGCTTCCCTAAGGCCAGTCTTTGGCATATGTTTGCGAGCTGGGCGGTCTGCAAGAGATTTTCCTGGTTGTCCGCGAATCCCATAATTTGCGGAAAGGCCAGAGAATCTAAAAACTGAAAAAAGAAAACACCCACAATGGCGTTGCGAGGGGTGGCGGAGTCGGCCCCAAATCGGTTCTCTGCGACGGAGTAAATTCCCTGGCATAACCGCATTAACGGCTGAGGAACCCAACCCGGAAAAAGAATGATTCGCTTTAAAAGCAAGTCTGCCAATCTTTGGACATTGGTCTGGGGGAGGTCTTCGATAACGGGCCGCAGCCGGTCTTTTAGGGATTCCAACCCAAACGTCAAGGCGGCCTCTCGGACAAACGCGCATGTCGGAGAGTCAAACCTAAAGCTATTTGTAGCGGCGATGAGCGGATGAACAGGATTCGTTTCCGCGTCCACTTCCATTTGTGCCTCCACCTGCTGGCACACGTCGCGGATGGGATCGGCGTCCAAAAGGGTTTGGCCGAGTGCGTCGCTTTTTCCTTCCGTGTAGAAGGGTATCTGATCGACATAACTATCGATAGCGGCGCTTCGTTCGTCGCGGGGCAGCATTTCCCATTGATTGATGAGTGTGATGAGGGTGGGGTTTGCTTTATCCTGGATCTGGCGAAGAATTCTATCGTCATAGTGCTCCTCAGATTTTAAAAAATTACATTTCAAATGATCTCCGAGCGAAAGGTGGCGCGTACCTTTTGGATTGGCTTGCACCACAGCGTCGAAGAAGCTGTAAACATACGGCAAGGTTGACCTTAATAAATTTGTGCGTTCAGCTGTATTTATTCTTGGTCGAACGTCTGCAGACAAGTGGTGAGGCAAATAGGCTTGGAAATAAGGGAACTGGTTCCTGAGACGGTGCACAATTTTGCTGTCTCTGGTAAACGCTTCTTCTAATTCGACCTGTAATGTAAATACAACGTTGAAGGCCAGATCGAAGATTGTGCCTGCTCCCAGGTGGGGTGCGAGGTCGCTTGAGAAAGCAGATATCATCTTGTTATAATTTTCATTTGTGTCTAACAAAAAATTTGTCAATGTTGTAAGTCTTAAATCGTATTGTTCGTTGTTTTCTTTGCTCATATTTTTGACAATAATATTAAAAAGGTGTTTGCCGGCTACTACTATGTTTTTTTCAAGGCGAGAAATGGTAACGTCTTTTGTCGATTTACTCGGAAGGTCCGTAAGATTTTGTAGGAGTTTTCTAAGGGCTTCAAGTTCGGTTTCAGGGCTGCCGAAAGGTTGATTGTCTAAATACATTTGAATCGCCGTGTTTAGGCCAGGATTTCTGGTCGTTGGCGAAATGTCCAACCTCTCAAAAGAAAAATCTTCTACTTTTTGCGGCTCGACCCAAACCGGAGGACTCTGTCCAAAAACGGTTCCTTGGAGTTTTAATTGCGTTTGGATGCTGTTTTTAAGCGCGGCTTGTACTCTGCCCAAAGGTGAGTTGGCGGGAATTAGCGGGTTTAGCCGAAGGCCTTCCACCGTGGGGGTTCTTTGGGATTTGATCTGTGAATCCATCCATTGGTAGGCGCGGAAGGTTATGGCTGGGTTGGATGGGGATTTGAGTGGTCCGGTTTTTGAAGGTAGTCGCCCAGGATATCCAACGAGAAAATTTGCCAAGGCGAAGAAATTAAAGGAAGGTGCCTCCCAAAGAAAACCGCCCGATGAACCCATGCCTTCGGTCGCGGCTTGGAGTTTAACGGGGTCTTCGATTGTTTTTGTCACCGCGCCTTCCTCCAATGTTTTGGCCAGAGGCTCGGAATTCAGCTGAAGTTGGCCTTTCGTCGAGGTAAGAACCCTGTAAAAAACACGTTGCAATGCGGTCTTCATTTCATCGGGCATGGGGTCTTTAACAAGATCATCCTTATTGTCTCGAATATAGTTTGTGTCTGCATTAGTATCGGAGCCCAAGTTAAGTGGTCCGTCTGATAGGTTTGGGAAATCGAAATATTGCTTGATCAGAATGTTCGCGACTCTCTGCCGCGCAGCCTTGGATTCCGAGGAAGAAGCGTTTTTGAACGATTGAAGAATTTCCGCCGTTTCCTTTGGAGAGGTGTTTTTTGCTTCGAAACTTTCCAGACGTTGTAATGGGGTGGCAAGTTTTGTGGAAAGACTCGCTTTTGATGTGGGTTGAGACCCCTTCGCCTTGCTCTTACTTCCTAATTTATTATTTAGGGTGACGTCAAATGGACTGCGATAGGCGGTCTGTAAAGGAGTGGAGATAATTTTCGCTAACATCAACCCACCCCGTCGCTTCGCGCTACCCCTCCAGGGAGGGGATTCTCGAACGAAACAGTTTCTTGAGGATAGTCCCCTCCTTGGAGGGGTGCCCAACGGGCGGGGTGGGTTGCTCTTACCCACGATTTATCCAAAACTGAGGCCAACATCACCACGACCCGCCGGAACTGCTCGATAGTGCCCGAATAAAGGTTTTGCGTAATAGGGCGCGCATTTTTGGCACATAATCCGACAACGTATCGACATAACGGCGGATGGCGGTTCTACGTTCCCTTTGAGGTAGTGTCTCCCATTGATCGATCAGCGTAATAACGCTGGGATTCGCTTCGTTGAGAATTTGGAAGCTGGCGACCTCGCCAAACTCATGAAAAATATAGCGCATGTGGTCCGAAAGGATGAGATGCCGCGTGTCTTTTGGATTGGCTTGGATCATAGCGTCAAAGATGGCGTATGGATATGCGGGAGGGGCATCCAATAATTTTTTACGCTCCGCGGTATTTACGTGGCGCCGTGTTTCGGGAGGTGAGTGGTATGGGTCTTTTGTGTTTTTGGATAAATGATGATTTGCACAGGCGCAGAAATAGGGAAATTGATGCATCAGGCGTCGCACAATTTTTTTGTCTTGCTTTAAAGAGCGCTCTATTTCGGCTGCGAACGGTAGTGAAATTTGAGCTACCAAGTCTCGGAGATCTCCCGCGCCGAAAT
>CAYGHZ010000169.1:0-4848 GCA_964349635.1 uncultured Candidatus Marinamargulisbacteria bacterium | reverse complement strand
GGCCAAAGCTGACCTTGAAAAAAGCGATATGGGATCCGGCTATTATAACGCTGCTAAGGATTCCGAAACAGCGGCCGATGCAGTAAAGACAAAAAAAAAGGATTTGGACGACAAAAAAGATGCTGAGGCATCGGCAAAAGCTGCTGTCAATAAAGCAGCTGCAAAAGATTTGCCAAAGACGCAATTGGAATCCGTAGCTGCGGAAGAGGCGGTTATCAAGGAAGAATTTCTTCAATCGCCGTTCAGGCAAGCTCTCGAAAATGCCTCGAAATTGCCCGAGGTAACCGTCGAACACCACACTGTTTCGCAAATCACAACGCTAAACGAAAAGGCCAGAGCCTCGGGGACCGAACGAGAAAGAAAACCATTGTGGCGACTCGCCCTCAACGCCGCCGCACTGTCCAGGAGCGAGGCGCCATTCAATGCGCTATTGCGAGGAGTTTCAAGTTTTCATGTACTGGAAATCATGACCGAAGCCGAAGCACTGGTTACGCAGAAGGCTAAAGAAGAAGCGCAGTTTATTCCGCTAAGAGCCGCCGCCGAAGCTCGAATAAAAGAAGCCTACAAAGAAGAGGTTAACGCCAATTTTAGAGTAGCTATAGACCGTAACTTACCAAATTCCGAGCCGGTCAGTGTGGTCCGAGACCTGCTTTTAGCCGCCGGAAAAAGTGTGGAAGAGCAAAAAAAGAAGCTTGATCCAAAACTTCATAACGCCCTTGATGCACTGATCGCGGATATTTCGGCACTAGAAGAAAAGAGTGAGTTTGAGACACTTGAAAAGATTGTTGCGTCGCTTTCCGAGCTTTCTAAATCTGACGAAGTAAAAGATGAGCACATTCTTAGCATAGTCAACCTAAAAGTGGACATGGAACTCATCAGGGAATTTGTCAGAGGCAAGGATGTAGATAAGGGCCTCGCCCTTCCTAACCATATCGATATACGTAAGCTTGATACCGAAGTACCACCTAAAGGCCCCACCCTCTTGACCCAACTTAAGGAAGCGGCAAAGTCCGGTCGTACGTCGGTCGAAAAAAAGCATGCATCTCTCACGTCCTTGTCAACCGGGTTGGACATAAAAAAGGAACCGGGAAAGACGGCAGGTGAAACCCTGGAAGCCGCCGCTAAACTTGCCAAAAATTTCGAAGATGCGGCCGAAAAACTAGAGAAAGATCTGGATACGCTGGCAAAAAGCCCGAACGAAGCGTCCTCATTGGACATCGGGTCGGTAGTCGTGCGATTGAAACGCGAGGCCGATAAATTGGCAAAGGATTACAAATTAGACAACAAAGCCCTCATGAGAACGCATGGAAGATTTATGCTAGGTTACCCCGAACATATTAAGCATTACGCCTGGCGAATTAAGGTACTTGTCGACCAGTTTTACCAAAAAGCTATCGCTATTCTGGACACCGTCTATCAAAAAACCGAAAAGTCAAGAAAGGACCCTCTGGACGCGACGGCAAAAGAGTCACTCGAAAAATTCAGCAAGCATTCCTTCGCCCAAAAACTCGAAACTTTAGAGAAAGCTGCAAAGAAAAAAAGCGCCGAGGACGCCAAGGTGGAATCCGCCAGGTTAGTCGCCGCCGCCGAGGTCTATAACAGGGAAACGCAGAAAAAAGACTCCGAAGGGGAATTCCGAAGTCCGCCGCCACCTTCCGGCACGCTATCTACGGAAGAATTAGGTGAAAACGAATGGGTACAACAGCAATTCAATGCGCAAAGATCCCCCTATCCGTCGCCGGAACCCGGAGCTAAATCGTCGGATTCGGGTGAAGAGAAAAAAGGAGCCTCTTCATCTTCAAGCCCCGCCTATCATCCGGCGTGGACGTACTTTCCTCCCTCGTCAATGAGCACAGACGAGGCTGCAAGAAGCAGTCAATTTTCTGCCTCTCTCGATACCCCCTACAATCCTTACGCCACGGCCTACCAGGCCTTTTCCAGATTCGACACCGACTCGATGTATTCGTCGTCGTCATCTTCTTCTTCGTCCTCGTCGTCATGGCGAGCCGAGCAAGCCTATTCCCGTTCGGAGACCCGGACTAGTTCCATAGTCAACGTCGGCGAGCTTATCTCCTGGGCCCCAGATCTCAAATCCCATTCCAATCCCGCCGGAATATTGAACTTTTTAGGATCGCTGGGGCTGTCCGCGCAACCAATGAGCCGGCTGACGATGATTGGACGCCTGACCTCGTCGAACAAAGGTCTGAATAAAGCATTGGCCGATGTGATTTTGAAAGAAATCGATCCTGTTCTTACAAAATTAAGTAGAACAAACTACGTGGACCGAGCCAAGATGCAGGGCATCGTGGCTAAGTTAGAAACGGATTTGTCTGCATTGGTGGATGCCGGGCTTGGTAAAGAAGAAAAAAGCGTGGTGGAACGCGTGCAGGCCGCCCTCGAAACGTGTTTGGCGGAAGCAAAAAACGGGGACGAAAAGCTAAAGGCGGCCCTTAAGTCCGGCCCGCTTCTCCCGCTTCTCGCAAAGACTCTTGGTTTTGGAGACTTAAATAAACTGGATGGTTTAGAGAACCCGAAGGTCTTGGCCCAAGCCAAAACGATATTGGAAAGAATTAAGCAACGATTAATACCCCCTCCGACGGATTTTAGCGCCTTCACCGCCCAGCTGAGACAACTTCACGCTCTTGCTGGCGAAGGTTATGACAAAGCCGAGGTCGATGTTTCCGCAAAAACACCCAAGGTAACCGAAGCAAAAGATGGTCCGGGAATAGAAACCGCGTTAAAAGAAATATCCGGCATTGCCAGAGCGGCAGGTCTCAACCCAATCCCCCAACAGAGAATCGACTTAATTGTCGGCGTTAGCCAAAAACTTAAAGACCCTGCCTTGCGTGAATTCTTATATCAACTGCGCGAGACCTTCGCCCCGCTGGGTAAATTAGCAAAATCCGATTTACAGTATGCCCTCGCAAACCTTCAGGAAGCGCTCTACTCCGTTTTGGACAACCATTATTACCGTCAACCGATCACCATAATAGGCGCAGCGCCGGGAGGTCTATTGCAGATTGCATTGAAGACGTTTGATGATGCAATTGACGCAAAAAAAATGGATGCCGTTACAAAGGGAGATCCCAATCTCATCGACGCGATAAAAACGTCCTTTGGCCTCGACCTATCGGCAAAAGTGCAGAATGGCCTAGATTTGCCGACACTGAAAGAAAAAATTAAAGCCATCTCAGAATTAAACCAAAAAATACCTCCGACAGGCATCACCGAAAGGATCGCCGATCTATGCCACTTCCTAACAACAGCTCCTGCCATGGGTGACGTCAAAAACGACGCCTACCAAGTAAAAAAAGGCACCACCATCAACCGGATAACAACAGCAGTGGCCAAAGCTAAAGATGAAAAGGCTGGGGATGAATGGAAAAGGAAGCTGACGGAAACTCAGTCCGGTGATTCGCTGGCGACTGTGTTCAAAGAAATGTTTAACCTTGAATTAACACCGGAAATTATCGATCGCGCCACCGAAACCGGCCGCACGGAGGCCAAGACGTTGATCAATAATTTCGCCGCCGAGAAGAACATTACGGAGAAATTGTGCGAACTCTACAATCTTCTAACCACTCCGTTGGAAGCGCCGTCCGCAGAAAAGGGGGCCTCCCTGCTTGCCTCATCAATGTCATCGAGCGTGGCGGCCTCCAGCTCCTCGATGGTAGTGGTTCCGAAAGAACTCACTCAGCAAATAAACAGTAAAGATTTGGCAAAAGCAGCTAAAGCAGCTAAAGAAGCTATGGTCGCTCTAGCACAAATAAAGACTGAAGATGACGAGCTAGGAAAAAAATTGAAGCTTTTGGCTGCGCTGGCGGTAAACCTTGACCTGACCCCGGTCGTAGACCTAGCGGCCGCCGCCTTCACGGACGCTTGTTCCTCCGTTGCAAAAGATGCAAAAGAACCATTTAGCATCCCGCTTGGCCGGGTAACGGCGCTTCAGACCGCACTGTTTAACGCACTGGATAGGAAAGGTGTTTATAAGGTCGCCGCAGGTCCGTTAAGCAGGAGTTTAAAAACAGCAGAAGAGTTGCGAAATGAGGCGAAGAGCAAAAAAGACGAAGCCGGCAAAAGTACGGCTACCAAAAACGCCGCGAAAATTAAATTAAACGAAATAACAAATAAAGAGGCCGAAATTCTAAAAGAAAAAAGAGATCTCGAGGCCAAGGCTAAATTGGCAGTTATCGAGGAGCTTAAGAAAGAAAAAGCCGCCTTGGACGCTGACGTGGCAAAACAAGCCGCAGATGGAGCTGTTTCAGACGCCACTAAGAAAAGAGACACAGATGCGAAATCGCGAGATGACCTTGCCGCGAAAGTAGATGCCGAAAAGAGAGCAAGAAACGCTTCTTTAGTTAAGAAAGAAGAAGCCACAAGAGTTTTAAATGCCGCAACCCAAACCCGGGTGGAAGCTCAAGCGGCGCAAAATCAGAAGGCACAAATATTACTTAGAATAGCCGCCCTTACAAGAGAAGCAGCCGATCTTGAAAATCAAAAGAAAGCAATGGAAGGTCAGATTGAAGAAAGAGGAGAGAAAATTAACCTCGACCGAGACCGCCTCAGAGAATTAAAAGACGAAATGGATGAACATGAAAGTAAAAAGGACGCTGCCGCTCTTAAAGAGCGAGCTTTTCTTGAGCGAGAATCAAAAGAAAAAACGCAACTAATTGAGGATGCGAGAAAGAGAGTCGAATCCGCCCGCGAAAGAAAATCGGCCTACGATAGAGCAAAAGCAGCTGCAGATATTGCAAGAGCAGCAAGAGCTCAGGGAATGAAAGCTGAGGTTGCCGACATCGAACTCCAGAAAGAAAATAAAGCTCAGCTCGATGAACTTAGGCAGAAGAA
>CAYGHZ010000168.1:0-4876 GCA_964349635.1 uncultured Candidatus Marinamargulisbacteria bacterium | reverse complement strand
ATGAAAATCACCCAGGATATCCAGGAAAAACTGCAAGAAAAAGCGACGGAATTTCGTCGCCTTTCTTAACGCCCTTTTAAATTTTTAACTCCCCCCCCTTTTGGGAACTGCTTTAAGTTACAAAAGGGGGGAAAGATATGACAACAACAAGGGGAGTTTCGCCAGAAAGGCCATTCCGATCCGGGCAATCCAAACCTAAACCAGGGGAATTGAAAGGATCGGAAGACACAAAGGCGCATCCTCCAAAAATGGGTTCGCTATTTGACCTGGCAAAGGAGCAAGCTGCTGCAAGACGACCGGCGGCTTCATTACTTGAGCTGGCGAAAGAACAAGAAACCGAAAAATCGAAGAAAAAATCTAACTTAACTGAGGCCGCTCGCAGCGCCATAAAGATTCACGCAACGGAAATGAAGAAGGAAAACGACCTCACGCTCACTAGCAGCAGTTCCGATAGCGACCACGATCCATTCGACGTGCCCGATCTAAAACGACACATTGAATCGCATCCCGACTTTAATAGGACTCCGAATAATCCAAAATAAACTAGCACCCACTACTTCTTAAGTTTGGAGTACATTTTGGAATTTCTAAAATAGCCGCATCGTTTGGCACAGGTTTAATAGCCTCTAGATTAACTTTGGACTCGATCAATTTAACAGTTTGTTTTAAATTCGACCCATACCGATCGGCCGTTTCGCCTTCCACAGTTTGAAAACCAGTCAACTTAGCTCGAGCACCGGTCGACAGCGCCTGTAGGGACCGAACCAACACACCAAACCGATGAAGCCCTTGGCGCCGAAAATTCGTCGCCGTGCCTGTGGTGTGGCAAAACGTATACCCTAGCGACGATGAAATGGAATATTGCGTACAATGAAGCGGGTTGGAGGCAGCCCGTTTTTCGGCAGACCAATTTTCAGGGTACATCGTCAACTGATACCGTTCCGGCCGTCTTAACAACCCCAAGATCTTGCCCTCTCGCTGTTTCACCGGCTCAACAAAAACATCCACTTTATAACGCTCCGCCATGCGTTCCGCCAGCTTCGCGCCGGAATCGATAGTCGATTTTAGGCCTGGATCTTTAACGTTAACGGGAAATGTTCGAACCGGACAACTAGCAAATGGTCGGCTAACAATCATGGGTTTTGAAAACGCTCGTGAATAAATAGTCATCTTATTTCCCCCCCTGATGCCGTGACGCATGCGAATGCCACAATTCAAATCCGCCAATTAAAATCATATTATTCACGCCAAAAATTATGCTTCTGGTTCCGATTCCTTTCCAAATTCCCGACACACCCTTCTCCGTCAATCCGCTCCAAAGCTCAGGAATCGACCTTCCGGAATGCTTTAATCCATACACATACGCATTGTGAGCGGGCGTCGCGACGAGCTGGACCGCGACAGAGGTAACCGTCGGACATAAAATATGCCGCACGGTGCCATCCTTCATTTCGCTAAGAACCGGGATAGTTTCTTTCATCCATCGAGATAAACCAAAAGCTGCGGTGGACGAGCTGGAATCTCGAAACGCCAACATGGCTAAAGCAAATGCGCTCATCGGGCTTCGTGCCATTCCCGTCTGAAGCCGGGTCGCTCTATTTTCCAACGCCACGCCTAACGGAACATCCACTAGCAGCCCCGCCAATCCGCCCGCCATACTATGATTTGCCAGCGACTGGTTAGGAAATGTATTCATAAGATGATTATCAAAAACCAGAAACGCAAATTGCTTGGTCATATTCTGAGACAATTGCTGCGTAATTTGAAACTGAACTCCTTTATAAAACGCAAAGGGATTCGAGGTGTCTTTAGCTTCTTGCGTCACCAGTTTAAACGTGTGCGAAATAGTTACGCCGTTGGCCACGCTCCTGTTGTTTAGCAACCGCAAGGGATAGGTAAACGCCATCGATACGCCGGTCAACGGAACAATATGCGGCATTTTCTTAGCGGATTCCAACAGAATTTCTAGCGGTTTTTTTCGATTTGCAGGCTGAGCTAGAGGAACAGAAGGAGAGATAGGACGATTACCGATCATAAAAAACCCCCACCAAGTAGAATATGTTAACTCTTTGGGGGGTAATGCAATTTTTTCGCCAGTCGTTTAGCGGACTAATGTCTCCAAAAATACATCAAAAATGTAGATTTTATGCGATTTAGTGTCGCCAGTGTAGCGGATCGTTAAGATATCCGGTCGCAACAATATCGTTCCCCGCGCGGCGAACCGAAACATGGGATAGCGCGTAGGCACGATCCAATGTAGGCACACCCTTCCCGCCGAATACCGAAAGTGACTTGTCCCCCGCCAAAATCTTAGGCGCAATGAAACAAACCAATTTATCAATAACACCGGCCTCCAACGCCGACGTATAGACCTTGTTGCCCCCTTCAATCAACACGCTGCAAATACCCTCTCGATACAGATTTTTCAAAAAATCATCCCAATTCAACTCTCGCGGATTAACCTCAATTATTTTAGGCTGCGGAGAACCGGCCGGAGCCAATCGAACATCCAGCTTTGGCTTGTCGATCGCCATGGTGTTAACTCCGACTAAGATGGCGCCCGTCTGAGCGCGCATCCGATGAACCAGGCGGCGAGACGGAAGCGACGTAATATATTTACTTTCACCAGACTCCAACGCAATTTTCCCATCCAAACTCATCCCCACTTTCATTGTCACAAAGGGCTTTTGAAAGAGTTGATTCTTAAAAAACACTTCATTTACTAACAACGCCTCGTCACGCATCACTCCGCTTTCCACCTGGATCCCAGCGCCTTCCAATATCTGCCGCGCCGGATTTTTTCGGACCGTCGGATTGGGGTCGTCAATCGCATAAACCACCTTCGCAATCCCGGCCTTAATAATCGCATCCGTGCACGGCGGCGTTTTTCCCCAGTGGGTACAAGGCTCTAGATTGACGTAAAGTGTGGCGCCCTTTGCGCTAGAACCGGCTTTTTTGAGCGCCTCAATTTCGGCATGGGGCAAGCCAGCGCCCTGATGAACTCCGGTTGAAATGACCTGACCGTCTCTTACAACAGCGGCTGCGGTAACGGGATTGGGCGCCGTTCGGCCACATTGCTTACTCGCCAGCCGGAGCAGCGTCTTCATGATCATCGGTCGCATCCAATATGGTCTTAGCCAATGCTAGGTCTTCGTTAAAATAGACTTCTATTTTGCTGCCATATTCCAATTGATATTCCAACTGTATGGCATCCCCCGGATCCAATTTCCGGGAAAACAATTCTTCTCGCCCCTTGTCTTTAAGCAGATACATCGACACGTGTTGCGACGGCCAATCGTCTTTCAAAAATAGCTCAACGCGAACACTGCGAATCGTCTTGTTGGTCTTAGGCTTCACTTTGGCGGGCTCAATAGCCACAATCACCGGAAATCCCTTACTCACCACAAACGCAATATTCTCGCTGGGCGCTACCGCAAGGTTCGGCGTGGGGGTCTGGCGAATAATAAACCCTTTTTGCACCTGAACCGAAAATTCTTCCGACGCCACGGACCACACCAAATGTTGCCGATCCAACACTATTACAACTTGATGGAGCGGCCGCCCGACAAAATCAGCCACTTTAGATTTAAATAGTCCTTTTGATAAGAACAATCGCACAACGCGACTCTGTTTGACCAACCGGCCTGACGGAGGTTTGGACTCGATAACCACCCCTTCGGAATACACCGTATCAAACCGTTCTCCGGCAATGACGCTTTTCAAACGGGCCTTGGCCAATGTGTGTTCCGCCTCATGAATGGTAAGGCCCACCACATCCGGCACCGCTTTTTCCGGAATTGCATCCACATAGCGAACCCATAAAATATAGCTCGACACCAAAATAACCACCGAAATTCCCGCCAACGCAGGCATCAGCCAAAAAAACGGCCGCCGCGGCTCCTCGGTCGGAATCTGAGGAACAAACGTAGCGGTGCGATAACTTTTAATCAAACTATCAAAGCTTTCAAAACGATCCTCCGGGTTGGGAGCAATCGCCGTATAAATTGTCGACGCCAGCTTATCCGGAATTCGAGGCGATATTTTTTTAAACGGCTTAGGCGGCATTTTTTCGCTAAATACCTGATAGAGCAACATCCCAAAACCATAGATATCGGATTGAACACCGTCTGCTTTCGATTTGAAAATTTTGGCATTGCCATCCGAATCGATGATAATGTGACGCGCGTCCAAATGCCCGTGCCGTAATCCGCGACTCTCCAACGCCCTGAGGGCAGACAGAACCTGAGTACACCATTTCCAAAGCAAATCAACGCCAATGTCAGATCTCTTTTTGAGACGCTGCTCCAATAAGACCGGCGGTTCTTCCGTATCGTATTCGGAAAAAAAACCTTTCCCATCGTACCCAAACTCCGCCGGCGCCAAGATATTGGGATGCGCCATCTCTCGAAGCGTTTGGCATTCCGAAACCAGATCCTGACCCACCGCCTCGGATACCCGAAACTTTATCCTCATGGAGTGATAAACAAAAACTCGTCGCGCTTAAAACCCACCAATCGTTGCGATCGAGACATATAAAGGATGTCGTTGACCTTCAAGTCTTTGCTCCAAAGCGGCGTGCCGGACGAAAAATCAAGAGCGCCAACAGTCCCATTCCGGTCAACATAGAAAACCGACGCGTAACTCAACTGAATTTTGACGACCCCCAACTCTTTCCGTTCCCATTTTTTGAACCCATATTCGGGATCGTAACAAAAAACGTCGCCGCCCTTACTCACCAAAAACAACCGATTAAACGCCATCTGAACATCCACAAAGTCCTCTTTGGACAGCGGCAATTTCCAAACTACCTGCCCAAATTCATTAATTTTCGCAAATTCTTTGCCCGCATTAAACGCATAAAAATCCGAGTCATAAC
>CAYGHZ010000167.1:1090-4924 GCA_964349635.1 uncultured Candidatus Marinamargulisbacteria bacterium | reverse complement strand
CATAATGGCGCTTGCCTTCCGGATCGTCATACGACCGGGTAATCACGCGTCCCTCTATTAGAAGGGTGTCGCCTTTTCTTATTTTTTCGGCTTTTTCCGCTACTTGTCGAAAGGACACCACATCAAAGACGTCTTTGACGGGAGAGGCGGGCCGATCTACCGAGATTGAAAAACGCGCGACCGGTTCCCCGTTAACGCTTTCTTTCACATTGGGGTCGCTGGCGACGTCTCCGATTAGGATAATTTTATTCAGACTTGACAAGTTCTTTTTCTTTGCGGGGCGTAATAGACTTTAAATCAACGATCAAATAACGAACAAAATTTTCGTTTACTTTCATGCGCTGCTTCACTTCGGTTAAGGTTTTTGGCGTTGCTTGAAATTGCGCATGAACAAAATAGCCGCTGGTATATTTTTTAAATGTGGCCGGCAAGTCGCGAACGCCCTGCGGTGTTACAAAATGAACGTTGCCTTGATGTTTGTTGATCCAATTTTGGAACTGATCCACAAGTTCCTTATAGGTATCGTCTCCCAAATGGGGCTTCAAAATAAACAGAATGTCATAGTCACGCATAGTTTGAGATTTCCTCCAAGAGCGCCAATACTAACAGAAGAATTTGACACGAGCAATATAGTGATATACTGAAAAAACTTATGGAATTAGCCGCGAATCGATTCATATCGCCGGAAAAAAATGGCGACGATACTAAGGAAGGCAGCTTACGCCCCACGCTTCTCAATGAGTTTATCGGACAAGACCGACTGAAGCGACATTTGGATATTTCGCTAAACGCCGCCAAAAAACGCGAAGAGAGCGTTGAACATATTTTGTTGCACGGCCCTCCGGGATTGGGAAAGACAACCCTTGCCTCTATTATTGCCCACGAAATGCAGGTTAACTTTAAGATTACGTCCGGACCGGCGATTGAGCGCCCCGGAGATCTGGCCGCCATTCTGACCAACTTGGAAAAAGGCGATATTTTATTTATCGATGAGATCCATCGGCTCAATCGGGCGATTGAAGAAGTGCTGTATTCGGCGATGGAAGACTTTCAGTTGGACATTATTATAGGAAAGGGGCCGTCGGCCCGATCGATCCGTTTGGATTTGCCGGCGTTTACGTTGATTGGCGCCACCACTCGGATCGGCTTATTATCTGCACCTCTGCGAGATCGATTTGGCATTGCGGAGCGGCTGGAGTTTTATACCCCCGAACAACTGCGAGAAATTATTTTTCGGGCTGCGGATATTCTTCAAACGAAAATCGATGCGTATTCATGTCTGGAAATCGCTCGACGGTCTCGCGGAACTCCCCGAATTGCCAATCGATTATTAAAACGTGTTCGAGATTGGGCCCTTATTAAAGCGAAAGGCGTGATCGATAAAGCGTTGATTGACGAGGCGTTGGAGAGTTTGGGCGTCGACAGATTGGGCTTGGATGAAGTGGATCGGCATTATTTGCGTTGTCTGGTTCAAAAATTTGGCGGCGGGCCGGTGGGCATTGAAACGTTGTCGGCGGCTATTTCGGAAGAAACCGATACGCTGGAAGATGTTTACGAACCGTATTTGTTGCAGCTTGGATTTATCGAACGGACGCCGCGAGGCCGACTGGCTACCGGTTTAGCGTATCAGCATTTGGGCGTTGAGAAGCCGGAAGGAGTGCTTTATGACAGAGCGCAGCGCACGTTGTTCTCGTAAAACGAAGGAAACGGATATTTCGCTTTCCTTTACTATAGAGGGTCAAGGCCCATCGACCATTCAAACAGGCATTCCCTTTTTTGATCATATGTTGGATTTGTTTTCTCATCACGGCCTCTTTGAGATGAATTTGGCGGTTAAGGGCGATATTCAGGTGGATTTTCACCACACGGTGGAAGACGTTGGTATTTGCCTGGGGCAGGTATTTCGCGAAGCCTTGGGAAATGCCTCGGGTATTCAACGTTATGCCTCGGGTCTGATTCCGATGGATGAGGCATTAGTTCAAATCGCGATTGATATCAGCGGACGTCCGTACCTTCATTTCAAAAGTAATTTCCCTAAAGCAAAAGTGGGTGAATTTGATGTGGAGTTAGTGGAGGAATTTTTTCGGGCGTTTGCGACCAATGCCCGCATCACCATGCATATGGACGTGCTTCACGGCGTTAACCTTCATCATATGATCGAGGGCTGTTTTAAGGGGTTTGGCGTTCTGTTGGATCAGGCCTCTCAAATCGATCCGCGCAAGAAAAATATCCCGTCCACAAAGGGGGTTTTATAATTCATTTTCAAGTGGATACCGCCGTTGAAGAGCTGGTTCGACAAATCATCCAGACCCACCCGACTCTTGCGAAAGTTGTCCTAATTGGCCTGCTTCCAAGCGGCTATTTAATCGCACAGCGGCTTCAAAAGCGGCTTCAAAAAACGGCCGAGGTTCTTTTGCCGTTAGGGAAAATGGATGTTTCTTTGTATCGCGATGACCTCTCGACCGGCACGCAATTTGTCACCATTCAGCCTTCCGAAATTCCGTTCGACATTAATAAGAAAAAATTGATTTTGGTGGATACCGTGTTGACCAGCGGGAGAACCGTTCAGGCAGCCTTAAACGGCATTCAGGATTTCGGCCGGCCTGCTACCGTCGAATTGGCGGTTTTGATTGATCGGGGGTTTCGTGAAATGCCCTTGCAACCGAACTTTGTCGGCCAACATATAAAAACGAGAAAACGAGACAAATTAGAAGTCCGATTGTTTGAAATCGATGGTGAAGATGGTATACATGTAAGCCCATGACGGAATCAAAACCCAAACGAAAAAAGCCTCGCGCAACCGAGCCGCGGGAATGGCGAAGTTTAATTTGGTACTTGTTAGTGGCATTAATCGGCATTGCCGTTGTCACTACCTTTTTTGACACTAAAGTTCAAAACCCAATCGATTTTTCTCAGTTTTTAGATGAGTTGAATCAGGGTCGTTTGGCGGAAGTCGTCATCAAACCCCAAGAGCGCGTGATCATCGGAAAAACAAAATCCGGAAACGAGTTTAAGACTTTTTATTTTGAATATCCGGAATTAATGACGGAGCTTAAAAATCAGGGAGTGTCCTTTAAAGTAGACCCCGCGGATTCGAACTGGTTTTGGAATGTATTCTTGCAGGCCTTTCTTCCGTTTATATTAATTGCCCTCCTTTGGTTTTTTATCTTTCGGCAGGCTCAGGGAGCCAACAATCAGGCGATGTCATTTGGAAAATCGCGGGTAGTGCCTTGGAAACGGCAGGAAAATAAAGACGCGATTACGACGTTTAAAGATGTTGCTGGCGTCGACGAAGCCGTGGAAGAAGTACAAGAAGTTGTCGAGTTCCTAAAACATCCGGGCAAATATCAGGAGATCGGGGCTAAGATTCCGCGCGGCGTCCTTTTGATGGGGCCTCCGGGAACGGGTAAAACATTGTTGGCCAAGGCAATCGCCGGTGAAGCGGATGTGCCGTTTTTCAGCATTTCTGGTTCCGATTTTGTGGAGATGTTTGTGGGTGTGGGCGCGTCTCGCGTCCGCGATTTGTTCGGCCAAGCCAAAAAAGCACAGCCCAGCATTATCTTCGTTGACGAAATTGATGCTGTCGGACGCCATCGGGGCGCCGGTTTGGGCGGAGGCCATGACGAACGTGAGCAAACGTTGAACCAGTTGTTGGTGGAAATGGACGGTTTTGATCCTAAACAAACGGTTATTGTGATTGCGGCCTCCAATCGCCCGGACATTTTGGACCCCGCCTTGCTTCGTCCCGGTCGGTTCGATCGCCAGATTGTGGTCGACAAGCCGGATATCAAAGGCCGGTTGAGCATCTTAAAAATTCATGCGCAGGGTAAAAAG
>CAYGHZ010000167.1:0-1080 GCA_964349635.1 uncultured Candidatus Marinamargulisbacteria bacterium | reverse complement strand
GCGCCTAAAATTGATTTGGAAGTGATTGCCCGGCGCACGCCCGGATTTACCGGCGCCGATCTGGCGAATTTGATTAACGAGGCCGCCCTATTGGCTGCGCGAAAAGGGTCCAAGCAAGTCGCGATGTCGGATTTGGAAGAAGCCACCGACCGTGTCTTAGCCGGCCCGGAACGCAAGTCTCGCGTCATTTCACCGCATGAAAAAGAAATTGTGGCCTATCACGAAGTGGGACATGCGTTAGTCGCTATTCATTGCGAACATTCCGATCCTGTTCATAAGATCAGTATTTTGCCGCGCGGCATTGCGTTGGGGTATACGCTGCAATTGCCAATAGAAGACAAACATTTGGTTTCGAAGGCGGAGATCGAAGATCAACTTAAAATTTTATTGGGTGGCCGTGTCGCCGAAGAAATTATTTTTGGATCCATTACGTCTGGCGCATCCAACGACATTGAAAAAGCAACCGAATTGGCTCGAAACTATATTTGCAAATTTGGAATGAGCGAAAAACTGGGGCCGAGAAAATACGGAAAAACCCAGGAACATGTATTCCTTGGGCGCGACTATTCCGACCATTCGAAAGACTATTCGGACTTTACGGCAAAAGAAATTGATGCTGAAATTAGACGGCTCATTGACATCTCTCACCAAGCGGCAACGGAAACCTTGGTGCAACACAAAGATCAGCTCGTGGAAGTCTCTAAAATCCTGATGGACAAGGAAGTCATCGAAGGAGAAGATTTCATAAAGCTTATCGGTAATACCCGTCGGGGCGTAGCGCAGCCCGGTAGCGCACACCCTTGGGGTGGGTGAGGTCGCAGGTTCGAATCCTGTCGCCCCGACCAAATTGATTATGGCAAAGAACCCCCACTCTTATTTTTCGTTCGTCATCGTGCCGCCCAACGGAAAATCCAGTCTTTCCTTTCGACTGTCCCGGCGCGGATTTTATTTGGGAGTGTCTCTTTTAGCCGGCCTGGCTCTTTTTAGCGCCGGTTTTTTCTTTTTATCGACTCATTTAAGCGCCGAATTGATGGACAGCTACCGATTGCGCCGATTGTCGGGGCATCAAAAACAATTGCT
>CAYGHZ010000166.1:0-4949 GCA_964349635.1 uncultured Candidatus Marinamargulisbacteria bacterium | reverse complement strand
ATTGGGCGCTATGCTTTTATTTATTCAATGAAAAAAAGAAATATTTTTTTATTTATTTTCCTGCCTATTTTTCTAACGACTTCCGGCGAATTTATTTTAAAATTTACCATTAACGGATTAGCCCACGGTCACTTTACATTTAATCCCGGCATCTTATTTAGTTTTTTCTTGATTATTTTCGGCGGTCTTCTTTGGCTGGTAGCGATGTCAAAATTTGAGCTTTCATTTTTGTATCCTTTTTTAAGTATTAATTATGCGGCGATTGTGCTTGGCTCCCAGTGGATTTTGGGCGAGGATGTGAACCTTTACAGGTATCTTTCGGTCGTGTTAATTGTTACCGGACTGATATTTATTTCCAAAACCCGGTATAAGGAACCCGATCCCCATGATCTCTAAACGCGCCGATAGTATCCAAGACAGCATCACAATGGCCATTACCGCTCAGGCCAAAAAAATGAAGCAAGAAGGTTTAAATGTATTGGGCTTTAGCGCCGGTGAGCCGGATTTTGATACGCCCGATCGTATTAAAAACGCCGCGATTAAAGCGATTCAAGAAGGTAAGACGAAATACACGCCAACCTCCGGAATTCCGGAACTGAAAAGCGCGATTTGCGATAAATTTTTGAAAGACGACCATCTCACTTATAAGCCGGAAAATATTGTGGTTTCCTGTGGCGCCAAACATTCGATATTTAATGTCATTCTGGCCTTGATCAACCCCGGTGACGAGGTGATTATCCCGTCGCCTTATTGGGTAAGTTATCCCGATCAGGTCAATTTAGCTGAAGGCAAACCGGTGATCATTGAAACGACGGATGCTGCGCATTTCAAAATTACGCCTGCGCAATTGCAACAAGCGATTACGCCAAGAACCAAACTATTAATTATTAATTCCCCTTCTAATCCGACCGGATCGGTCTATACCAAAAAAGAATTAGAAGCAATCGCCGATGTAGTAATCAAAAATAATATAGTGGTGTTGTCTGACGAGATTTATGAAAAATTAATTTACGAAGGCGAAAAACATACCAGCATCGCCTCGCTTTCGGACGAGATGAAAAAACGAACCATTGTTGTTAATGGTGTTTCAAAAGCCTATTCGATGACCGGATGGCGCATTGGCTATATTGCTGCGACCAAAGAAATTGCGGCGGCGGCGGATCGGATTCAAAGTCAATCCACATCGAACGCAACCTCGATTTCGCAGTGGGCAAGCGTAGAAGCGTTGAAAAGCGGGGACGAACCCATCGGACCGATGAAGATTGAATTCAACAAACGGCGCAATTACATGGTGCAGACTTTAAATCAGATAAAGGGCGTTTCATGTTTAAGTCCGCAAGGCGCGTTTTATACGTTCCCGAAGGTGTCTGCGCTTTATGGAAAAAAGGTAAAAAACTCGGACGAATTCTGTAAATTGATGTTGGAGGAAGCGTTGGTCGCCTGTGTTCCGGGATCCGGATTTGGCGCGGACGAACATATCCGATTGTCGTACGCCACGTCGATGAACGATATTGAAGAAGGCCTAAAGCGAATCAAGACCTGGGTTGAGACGCTGGACTAACCTGCGATGGCCGCCAAACTTCGACCGGCTTGTCTCGAAATTCTTCATGTCATCGCCAAGCAATCTGAAAAAACAAGTACGCTTTTTGACAAACAGTCGGCATCGTTTGCCACGTTAAAAAAAGTCGCGCGATCTTCCGGCACTTTTACCAAAAATGAGGATTTACTGGCTTCGCCCGACGCCATTCACTATGTTCAACTTCTCTTATTGGTCGCCCTCTCTATGCACGGCGGCATTTTTATTCCGGCATTATTGCAACTCAAACCTTCGGAATCGGGATTAAAAATTGTATGGCAGAACCGGCTGCGCAGCGACTTTAAATGGGGCGTATTTGACACATCGTTTTCGTCGTTTGCCTCGGATACTATGAAATTGTTGGGACAGCCCAAACAGGGCAGCGCCGCCTTTTTTAAATCCGTCCAGAAAATCCTAAAAAAATATCTGGATTCTTTGGAGAAAACTCAGAAACGTATTCAGATGCTCCAAGATCTCAAACAGCCTCCGTCAAAATTCTCGGCCGATGCGCTCTTTATCCTGATGTCGGCATTAAACGAAGAGGAGCTTAACAATTTATTTCTGTATCTCTATCAGTTTTTCCCGGAAGACCTGACCATCAAAAGCCCGAATGGGCATCAGATCCGCATTTGCGCCTTATTTCAAACACCCACTACGGATATGATTTATTTGATCGAAAAAGTGCGTATTTATTTTGAACTTTATACCAGCACTCAGCAGCCAATTATTAAGGAAATTACCCAGTCCCAAACTCGAAAATTTTTGTTGGAAGCGTTTCGCCATCCCACGCAACGGGCGTCTATTTTGGCCAACCTGAAAAGTCTGAAGGACAATCAGATCGACAGCCGAATCCGGCTCTACACGATCTTTGACCGGCATCTGACGATGTTGTTAAAACCATGAAAAGAGTGTACCTGGACTATAACGCCACCTCGCCTGTGCATCCGGAAGTGGCCAAGGGGTTGCAAAAGGCGCTAGCGATTTTTGGCAACCCTTCCAGCCTGCATGCAGAAGGTAGGGCGGCCAAGGAAGCCGTCGAAGACGCGCGCGAAAAAATTGCCCGCACTATCGATGCCGAACCGGATCAGATCATTTTTACCGGCTCCGGTACCGAGGCCAATAACCATGTCGTGTCTCAGGCCGCAGGCCTTGTTGTGACGTCTGAAATTGAGCATCCAAGCATTTTGGAGGCTTGCGATGCAACGTATCTTGCGGTAAGTCGACAGGGGATCATTGATACCGGCGCTATTCCGGCGAATGCCGCATTGGTTTCCGTGATGTTGGCCAACAACGAAACCGGAGTGATTCAAAGCATCCCCAGACTGTCGATTCCAGTTCACACCGATGCGGTACAAGCATTGGGAAAATTATCGTTTTCGTTTAAGGCATTGGGCGTCGATTTCATGACCCTTTCGGCGCACAAAATTGGGGGCTTAAAAGGGGTTGGCGCCTTGGTCGTCAAAGACCCTAAAAAATTCAAAGCGATGTTATTTGGCGGGCCGCAAGAACAGCGTTTGCGGGCGGGAACGGAAAATGTTCCCGGCATTATCGCATTTGGGATTGCGGTTGAGCATATTCAAGCGGTGGACAAACAATTAAAACTGCAACTTCTACATGGCATTGAAACGAGCATTTCGAATGCTGTCATAAACGGGCATCCGGATCAGACGTTATCGAATACGTTAAATGTCTCATTTCCGGGATTGAAGGGCGAATCGCTGGTGATTGCATTGGATTTGGCGGGGGTTGCGGCTTCGACGGGCTCAGCCTGCTCTACGGGGTCGACGGAGCCCTCGCATGTGTTGTTGGCTATGTATAAAGATAAGGCGATTGCGGAAAGTTCTGTGCGGTTTAGTTTGGGGCCGGACACGACTCATGCGGACATCGTCTATGTTTTGGACGTGTTACCTGGTCTGGTTAAAAAGTTGCGTGATCACTAACCGGCTGGGCGATCAGGAGCCGTATTATCCGGCGGATTTGGAATATTTTTGTCATGAAGACGGAGATCGACTCTATATCGGGTTGAAAGTAGATGCGGCTACGCAGCGTGTATTGGATTGCAAATGGAATGCGTCGGAGGGGGATTTTGAACGGGTATCTCGGGATGTGATTGGGTTGCCGTTGGGGGCCGCGTTAAATAACTTATTGGTAGCGGGGGCAGGACTCGAACCTGCGACCTTCGGGTTATGAGCCCGACAAGCTACCACTGCTCCACCCCGCGTCGAATGGAAGTTTTTGGAGTATAACAAGCGTGGCTATCTTGTGGCAAGGGCGCAAACCTGTTAATTTTTGGTGAATGCCAAAGGCTGAAGGACTCACGCTCCCATTCGATTCTGAGAAAAAGATCCGCGTTGATTTGCTGGAAACCATCCCCTATTCCGGCGAAAAGCAGCGGATTGTTTATGATACCAACGAGTTTTCCGCCGTTTGTCCGTTTTCCGGATTGCCGGATTACGGTCGGCTGACCGTCGAATATATCCCTAAAAAATATCTCGTCGAATTAAAATCACTGAAATATTACATCGTGTCGTTTCGCAACGTAGGAATTTATCAGGAAAACGCCACCAATCGTATCTGCAAAGACCTTTTTGCGCTACTCAAGCCGCAGTATCTAAAAATTACAACCGTTTACAATACGCGTGGGGGCATTGACGCTACCTGCTCAATTGAAAAATAGGCGGTTTAAAATAACCTAAATTGGGGTAAAATGGCTATGGTCATAACTATAGTTATAATTTAGGAGCGATCATGAAAACCATTTCCAAAGGCAAATTAAAGGCCCATATGCTGGAAGAATTTCGCGAAATTCAAAAAACCGGCATGCCATTAATTGTCACCGACCATCGGGTGCCTGTTTTAATTATTGAGCCTTTTACCCAAACCCAATCGATTGATCGCATTTTTTCCGATCTGCAAGGCCAAGTTAGCTATGCAAAAGATGTTTGGAAATCTGACAAAAAAGATTGGGGAAGTTTGCTATAAATGGTTCTGGATACATGCGGTTTAATTTGGCTGTGTTTTGAATTCAAAAAACTATCAAAACAAACACGGGAATTACTACTTGAAACACAAGTCTATGTTCCGTCCATTTGTCTCTATGAAATCGGAATTAAGGTGCGTAAAAAGAAGCTAAAAATTCCCTTGTCCGTCGCCGAACTGACCGAACGATTGCACAAAGTAAAAAACCTTTCATTGGTATCTATCGACGATCGATTGTGGTTGGAAAGTTTGTCATTGGATTGGGGACATTGGGACCCGGTAGACCGATTGGTTGTAGCTTTGGCGAAGCGCCTAAAGAGCCCCATTGTTACGACAGACAGAGAGATTCAACGCTTTTATAACAAAATATTGAGCTAGGTTTTGTAGTCTATAC
>CAYGHZ010000165.1:0-5154 GCA_964349635.1 uncultured Candidatus Marinamargulisbacteria bacterium | reverse complement strand
AGTCAATACCTTGGGTGAGACCGTTTCCAGGGTTCGTTTAAGATCACCAAACCGCAACGGACTTTCGCGAAGCGACCATAAAATATTGATCGCCCAGGCTCCGGACAAGTATTTTAAACATTCGGTAATGGGGCATTCGTGTTTCATCGTAGTATCCAAATTGTAACTACTTTTTTTGTAAAAGAAAATATAGTATTGTTACCTAGTTTCAAAAATATACTATTAAATTCTACAAGGAGGCGTTTGTTATGAAACGAGTTTTGTTGCTGTTATTGTTGGTTGCGTTTGTTCCGGGTTTGGCGTTTGCCGCGAGTCAGTATGCTGTCGATACGTCTCATTCGTCCGTCGGTTTTTCAGTGCGTCATTTGGGTTTAAGTAAAGTAAAAGGAAGCTTCCAGGATTTTAACGGCAGTGTGGTTTGGGACGATCAAGATTTATCCAAATCGTCCATCAAAGGCGTTGTAAAAATTGCCAGCGTAGATACCCAAAACGAAAAGCGAGATACCCATCTAAAGGCGTCTGATTTTTTTGATGCCGCCAAATATCCTGAAATGAAATTTGAAAGTAAGAAGATTCTGAAAGACAAAGACGGAAAATATACGATTGTCGGTGATTTGACGATTAAGAATGTCACCAAAGAAATTTCAGCTCCACTCAATTTGACCGAAGTATTGACCGATCCGTGGGGCAAAGTGCGTCGCGGGTTTGAAACAGCTTTTAAAATCAACCGCAACGATTTCGGAATCTCGTTTAACAACAAGCTTCAAAATGGGTCATTTGTTCTATCCGAAGACATCGAAATTTCGTTGGATGTTCAAGGGGTTCAGGGTTAGCTCTTACATATAATTTCTAACAGCTAAAAGTGGCCGCGTGGGTTCGATTTTGGGTTCAAATACCCGCGTCAATAAAATCGAACGCGCGCCGTCGCTGGCTTGGCAAATGCCTTGGATGCATAAAAACGATTGACCATCGATCACGGATCTATAGTTTAGATACAATTCCGGTTTAATCACGATGTTAAAAGCTCCGGTTTCATCCCATAACGTCAAAAAGACCACACCCTTAGCGGTCGGCGGTTTTTGCCGGCAGGTGACCATGCCAAACACAGTCACCAGGGAATGGTTGCTTTTTAGCGCAATGCCTTCGGCGGAGACCAGCCGGTGTTTCGGGATGTCATAGACCCAGGCGTGGGTGCGCATCAGTTGTGTGGGATGTTTGCCTACCGAAGTGCCGGTGGCGTGATAATCCAATTGCGTGGCTTCGAGTTCGGTTTCCGGTTCAAATATGACCGGATCGTCCGGTTCATTTAATAGCGGCGCATAGGGGGCGGCTTCGGCCAACCAAAGGGCGTTTTTTCGGGTAAGACCAAAAATTTGCAGTGCATTGGCGGCGGCGATAGCCGTTAAATCCGTCCGGTTCATCCGGGCAAGACCGGATTCGCTCAAGCCCCGAACCAATCGAAATCCCAAGCGAATTTTCCCGTTTTCCAATTGATGATCCCAGGTTGAATGCGCGATACAAATCGGCAGGATTTCAACGCCGCAGCGTTGCGCGGTTTTAAGTAACGTATCCGGCTCATAAAATCCCATCGGTTGTGCGTTTAAAATGGCTACAAAAAATGCCGCCGGATAATGGCATTTCAAATAGGCCGTGATATAGGCCAGTAGCGCAAACGAGGCGGCGTGGCTTTCCGGGAACCCATAAGAGGCAAAGCCTTTGATATGGCCCAAAATACTTTCGATAAAGGCGTCGTTAACGCCGTTTTGGCGCATCCCGTCGGCCAGTTTTCCCACCCAAAACTGATCTTTTTTCAACGTAAACGCGCCAATATTTTTACGCAGTTCATCGGCTTCGCCGGCGCTAAATCCCCCGACAGCCATCGCCACGCGCATCACTTGCTCCTGAAAAATAGGCACGCCAAACGTGCGTTTTAAAATCGGCTCCAGCCGTGGGTCGGGAAATGTTACAGGTTCTAAGCCGTTTCGGCGGCGCAAATAGGGATGGATCATTCCGCCCTGGATTGGGCCGGGGCGGATGATGGCGACCTGAACCACCAGATCATAAAATGTCTTCGGTTTATGGCGCGGCAAAAATGACATTTGCGCGCGCGATTCGATTTGAAACGTGCCGATGGTGTCGGCGTTTTGGATCATCTGATAGGTGTCGGGATCATCCAATGGCAAGTGATCGAGTTGCAGTGTTTGGCCATGATGGATTTTGATTAATTCCAGGCATTTTTTGATCAGCGTCAAACCACCCAACGCCAACACATCGATTTTAAAAAATCCCAACGCTTCAATATCGTCTTTGCACCATTCGATCACGGTACGGCCGGGCATCGTGGCGGGCTCTTGCGGACACAACCAATCGATCGGTTTATCCGACACCATAAAGCCGCCTGAATGAATCCCTAAATGACGCGGGAAGCCTTTCAGATGGGGAATTAAATCGGGATCGGCTTCGGCCTTCAGGACCGCGCGCGTGGCGCCCTTGGTTTTAAAGCAAATGACGTTGGCTACCATCGCCGCTTTATCACGGCCGAACCGCCGATAGATATATTGAATAACTTCCTCGCGGCGTTCATGTTCAAAATCCACGTCGATATCGGGCGGATCGCCGCGCTCCACGCTAATAAATCGCTCAAATAATAATTCAAATTGAGAGGGGTCTAAGGCCGTAATGCCCAGCACAAAACAGATGGCGCTATTGGCCGCCGAGCCGCGGCCTTGGCATAAAATACCCTGACTGCGCGCCCAATTCACGATGTCGTAAACCGTTAAAAAATAATCAGCAAAGCCCAATTGATTCACCAAATTTAACTCGTGCGTAATCGCGTCGGTATACCGCCCGGCGGCGTGGCGATGCGCCAACTGCTCCAAATACTGCTGCGGGGTTAGTTCATCGGGGATCATTTCGCGTGGGTAGCGGTATTTCAGCTCGGACAAATCAAAGTGAATGGAATCAGCCAGTTTCTGAGAATTTTCTAACGCTTCCTTATATATAGGAAGGTCGCCATAAATGCGCTGTAATTCGGGCAATGACAACGGCCGGCGCATATCGTTGGCAAACACATGATCGCTGACCTCTGAAATCGGTTTATTCAGCCGAATGGCCGTGACGAGATCGCTCATGCGTTTTTGTTGGGCGTCGTGAAAGAAAATATCTTGGCTAAGCAGTATGGGAATATTCAATGCCTTGCCAAGCGCAATCGTAGGTTCAATCCAAACATCTTCTGCCGGGCTTAAATGACGGCTGACAGCCAGATAGAGCGTGTCTTTTAATACGGCATATTTCTTAGCGGCGGCGTTGTGATCGTATCGAATCAATCCGCGCATGGGTTGGATGGCAATAATATCTTCAAGTGAAGATAATTCTTCCAAAGGGACATAGGCGTCTTTTTTGCCGTTGCGATGGGCATAGCTCAGGATTTTGCAGAGATTAAAATATCCCCGATGGGTTTGTGCAATTAAGACTAAAGTATCCTGAAAATAGAGGGGTAAATCATGATCTTGTTTCAGATGAATTTCAGCTCCGTAATGCAGTTTGAGGCCATGGCGATAGCGATAGGCGCGGGCGATGCCGTAGACGCCGTCAAAATCCGTAATGGCCATGCTGGCGTAGCCATGGTCGACGGCTTTTTGAGTCAGGTCGCCGGGATGCGACGTGCCGGTCAAAAACGAAAAGTTGGTGTGGCACAGCCACTCGTGCCAAATCATCCGAACACCCCGCGAATCTGGTTATTAGCCGCCCACAACCGTCGATTTTTAAAGTCTTGAACCCTGACATAATCCGTATCGCCGACGCGTTCCAGAAAACGAGTCGTTTCTGTTCCTGGAATCGGTTGAGGGGTTTTGTATAAAAATAACGGTCGGACTTGAGCTGCAGCCGCCAAAGACGGAAGAAAGCGAGCGTCGACATCACCGATGCCTTGAACGTACGATTCATCCGGCTTCCACGAGGCGGCATAATCATAGCGAAGTAAAGGGACCGGAAGTTCGTTTTCCAGTTGCATCAAATCGTGTTCAGAGTTCGAGACGTTTCCAAATAAATCCATGACCACCGGCGGAACGTTAAAATGCAACGCAATCACCAACTGCCACGAGATAATATCGGGCGGTGACTCCGTAAAGCCTTGCAACGCAAACTCAAACTGATATCGGGCCTGCAAAAGTGCAGTGGTATGGCGTCCTTGCTCGCGCTTGAGATCATGCGGATAACGAAAGTCGATCTTCATTTCGATGCGGCTATCATCGTAGAAAACCAACTCCCAGTTTAATTGCGTGATTTGAACAGGGTTTTCCGCCAATTTATCCAAGTCGTCCCGTAATAACGGCTCGATTTGATCCCAGGTACAAAGCGGATAGTCGAGTCCTCGCGTGACGGTGGGCTTGGGTTGGGTCAGCCAATCCATCCACGGGAAATCGTCGCAGGTTTGGCCAAACGTCCATTGCCAAAACTGCGCGATGCGTTTCCCAAATCGGCGCTGCATGCCGGCCTGGGTAAAACGCTGCATGTCCCACGGGCTTTGAATGTTCAGTCGTTCCATCGCCAATTCCAACCGGCGGCGATATTTCAAATCCGTGTCGATTCGTTTTGCGCAATGCCACCACATCTCCCAACTCACGGCATGAAACAGTTTTTGCCCGGTAGGGGAGTTAATCAGAACCAAGCCTTCAACATGGTGGTGTTTCATCGATTCCAAAAGTAGAGCCGCTTGCCAAGGATTAGGCGCACACGCCGCGCGATAGGCGGGGGTGAGTTGATCTTCTAAAACCTTGCGCCACACCGAAGCCGGGTCACTTAACAACCGCCGCGCCTGCGACTTCCAATAGCGCATAAAGTCGCTGACATCCAATAGCCATTGCCGCTGCGACCACCGCATCAGCCGTGGTGTTAGGCATTGGATCTGAAGATCTTCTATAAGAGGTGTTTCAAGCGCGATAGAGACAGTCATGTGTAGTTAAGCCTCGCACCGGACGCAGCAAGCAGTTTTCAGTTTCTTCCATATTAAACCCATTAAATCGAAGCCGCGCGAAGGGATTGCCACTGCGGTGGCTCAAAAAATAATTGCGGATGACGATAATCGTTTTTCGATGTTTTCGCGCTTGAATCGCCAGAAACGCGCAGGCGCGGCGGTTCACTTGTCCGGCGGCC
>CAYGHZ010000164.1:0-5163 GCA_964349635.1 uncultured Candidatus Marinamargulisbacteria bacterium | reverse complement strand
CTCTTAGATATTACCCTGGTAATCCGAAAATCAGTAGCAATTGTGATCGCATTATTGGTGTTTGTGATCGGATATCTCGCTATCGATCGGTTTCCAATCCCCGGTCTGGCGATCGGGTATTGGGTCGTGTGCTGTCTTGTTTTTGACCGGCTGCGGCTATTTATCCAGACGACCTATGACAAAGCGTTTTTGAATTTGAGTTTTGACTACGGTAGTTCGTTGGAGCATATCAGTCACGAATTAGGACAATGCGCCAACTTGGACGATGTTCAGAATCGCCTTAAAGTCTTTTGCAAAGACGATTTAGATATCGCGTCGGCGCAACTCTATTTGCCGTCCAATTTTGACGATTTACAGGCTTCTCTTCTTCCTTTTATCAACCACGAAACCCAAGAAATCTTGGAGGATACTACGCCTTCGGATCGGGTGATCCATTGCAAGATTCACGATTCGTTAAACGGCATACTTGTTCTTGGGCATAAATTGTCGGAAGACCGATATACCAACGACGATCGACAATTGTTCAAGACATTGGCGTCGCTGGTGGCCAGTACATTGGAACGCATCCGGCCCTTCGAGCAAATTAAGAAGAATTATGAAAAGAGCGTGTCGGTAGCCGAGAATATGGCCCAGCAGGCGAGCTATATGACTCTGACCCGAGGCATTGCCCATGAAATTCGAAACCCCCTTGGGATTATTTTGTCGAGCATCGAAATGATGCTGGATCATTTGGACGATAAGGACATGGTTTTGGAACTGGCAGAGAGCGCCAAGAACAGCATTTTGCGATTGAGAGACATTACCCGAAGTATGCTGAACTACGCCTCGCCCGCCGGCAATTATTCGAAAACAAATGTGAACGAGATTTTAGAAGATTTGGTGGTATTGACCGCGGGGGAACGCAAAAAGCGGACGATTCATTTGGAAAAAGAGTTGTCCGATGTGCCTGTTATTCATGGGGACGGAACCGGATTAAGTCAGGCCTTTTTGAATCTACTGATTAACAGCCTGGAGTCGATTGATAAAAAGGGGACGATTCGCATTGTGACAACTATGGGAACGATGGTGACGAAAGAGGGAAAAACGATCCAGGCGGTAAAAATCCAAATCGGCGATACGGGGCACGGGATTCCGTCTGACACATTGTCGAAAATATTTGATCCGTTTTTTACCACAAAATATGGCCATCCCGGATTGGGGATGTCGCAAGTCCTGCGAACAGTCGACGGGCACCGTGGTACTATTACTATAGAATCTAAACTTGAAGTGGGAACCCAGGTGATTATTTGGCTTCCCACCGCCTAAAAATGGACACGGTCAAAAACCAATACGAACTGTACCCCTACCCGGCCCGAGACCCCGAAGATGAAAAAAAACGGTTGTATGCGCTTGCCATCGACCATTTGGGGTTGATCAACCATTACTGCTTTAAAGGGCTCCACACATTTTCTGACCGGTTTCGCGCCTTGGTCGCCGGGGGCGGAACGGGAGACTCGGCGATTTATCTTGCCGAGCAATTGCGTGAAACGGATGCGGAGGTTGTCTATCTGGATTTAAGCGCCGCCAGTATGGAAATAGCCAAAGCGCGCGCGTCGATTCGAAAGTTAAAAAATATTCGATGGGTTCAAGGGTCGATCATGGATCTAAAGCGCTTGGATTTGGGCAAATTTGATTACATTACGTCCTTGGGCGTTTTGCATCACCTGGATAACCCGATTCAGGGGTTGGCGAATTTGACCGCGTGCCTTAATGAGGACGGCGGCATGGGGTTGATGGTGTATGGCGCCTATGGCCGTACCGGTGTGTATCAGATGCAGGCCCTAATGAAATTAATTAACGGAAAAGAGGACGACCCGGAAGTCAAAATTAAGAACACGGTCAAAGTGTTGGCGGATTTACCGCCGACGCATTGGTTTAAACGCGGCGAATCGTTGTTTTCCGACCATAAAAAAGGCAAAGCCGGGATTTATGATTTGTTTTTGCACTCGGTCGATAAGCCGTTTACGGTGTTGGAGATTTACGATTGGGTGGAACGCGCCGGGTTACATATTTCTGATTTTTGCCCCAATAAGACGATGTATTGGCCCGAAACGATTATCAAAGATGATTTGTTGCTGAATGCAATCAAGTTAAAGCCAAAAAAGGTGCAGCAGGCTGTTGCTGAACTGTTGCGCGGCGACATTACCAAGCATGAATTTTATGTCTCTAAAAATCCGCGTGCAAAGGCCGATATAGGCAATCGGGATTTGATCCCCTACTTCCTTCACGATCCTCAGCAAATCAAACAGCTCTTTGAAAGGTCTGTGGGTCATCACCTTGAAATTACGATGAACACCGGCGGCCGGTATGATTTAAACGTAACAGACGCAATTCGAAGCATCGTTGCGCAGATCGACGGTAGGAAAACCCTTAGGGAATTGGTTCACGAAGACCTTCAGGACGAGTTTCGGCCGGTTTATGAGGCGCTGAATGCGTTTAATTATCTTTTTTTAAGGGGAACATCCGTTTAAAAAGCAGAAAAACGGGGAATAACTGCGCCGTATGGGGGTGAACGGTGCGTATCGAAGGCCAATTCTCCAAATTTCAAGCGTCTCGACCGGTGTCAAAGCAGAATTCGCCGGGAATCCCTGCCCAGCCGATCCCCGAACAATTACGGCAGGTTTTAGCCGAGGTTAAGTTGAATACCGCTACGTTTACCACCGATTCAGGGAAGATGTTTTACCTCGTCGACGAGAAAGGGAATTCGGCGAAGAAGAGCGAGGCTAAATGGGCGTTTGTGAAACATATGACAGGTAAGGAAATGGATTCTTACGCCGGGATTCGAGCAATCAGTGAAAAATGCATTCCCGAAATGTATAAAGGAGAGAAGGGTACGGTTCTGATGCGTTGGATCCCAGGTGTTACGCTGCCCGCTGAGCAGACGGCTAACGCTAGCGAAAGTTTTTTTAAACAGAGAGTCGGCATAATTTTGGGTATGCCGATGATCCCAAACTCGCCTTCGTCGAAAGAGAACAGACCACTTGCTAATATCACAGAAAAATTGACTACTCTCCAAGCTAGTTTAAAAGAGATGCAAAAAGTAAATTTACCGCTGCACGATTTTCAGATTCATATTGATGCTGCTACCGGAGCCGCCGTGATTATCGATCCGGAAATTAGAAGCGGACGTAACGTTCTTACCACGAACCGAGCCTTTATTAATTTGGTTAGTGCCGTGAATCAAATGGTTGCGAACCTGAATCAGTCACAGCCGCCTCCGACTTCTTAGAGTCGCGATATAGCTTTACCAGATGGGGTGAGCGTATCTGACCTTGTTCACAGTGAATCAAAACCCTTTCGCCTGATTGTATAACCTTATCGATTTCAGGAAACATCGTTCGCTTGAAGGCATCGATTACGTGTTTAGACGCGTACTCGACCATAGGGAATGATAAAACCAAAGGGTTATCCTGCATTTTTCGAGGCTGGCCAAAACGGGCGGCCACGTTAATTATGAGTTTGTATTCGTCATTTGACGGTTTGTAAAAACGTCTCGCAGTTTCCACGTCACAGTAGGCGATTATTCCGTTGCCGACTGCAAATTCCGTCGGGCGCATGGCGAGAGTCTTATGCATTATGGGCGCCTTTGAATGTGCTCATTTATAGTTTTGAAATAAACGTGTCCATCACGTATTCGAAACCTGCTTTCACGTCGTAATCCACTTCCGGGTGAATCAGCCGCAAGATATCTTCGTGAAATCGCTCATTGTCCAACTTTTCTTGTAAATTCGATTCAAATTCGCTTCGGGTTACGCGGTAATTCCCAAATTTCATGTATGTTTTGAATAGCTCAACAACGTGACTATGATTGGGCTTAAGGTCCTTTGAAAAAAAAAGGTCAAATAGGTCTCTGCCTTTTCGCCTCTGATAAAGCGCCCGTAATTTGGTCGCCAAGATTTCGTCGATATGGAAAGTCGAGACATTAGCCGTACCCGAAAACCACGGCGATTCACATTCAAATGGGAGATTGATGGTTCCCTTTTTCGCAAAATGTTCTCGAGTATTAATCTCAATTTTTATTTTCATTGTCGAATTCGGCGGAAGCTCCGCTTGAAATCGATATTTCAAAATAGCCCGCCCCTCATGGGGTTCGTATATCGGCTTGGATGGAATAATTTGACCACAAATTTTGCGGAGCTCTGTCAAAATGGTTCCTATTGGACCCGGTTCTAACTGAACAAAATCTAAATCCTCGGAATAACGCAACTGTCGGCGGATAAAAACCTTATGGAGCGCTGTCCCACCGCGAAAAAGCAATGACTTGGCTATTATGGGGCTTCGGTATAATTCCACAATCAGACGAGACAAGATTAAATCTTGCTCCACAAACTCCGCCTGAGGCCACGGATGCTTTATTCGCCAATCTTCTATAAAGGCTTCAGAAATCATCAATATTCTCCCAATCAACGTTATCCAGGACATGCCACTTCTTTGATTTTCTTGGCGTCTCGCGTTGGCCCGGCGAAAGAGGGACATACGAAGATCGTGATTTTACAACGCTGATTATCGATTCGGAGAGGTCTTCAGATCCTAGCTTATCCAATATGAACCCGAGCCTTTGGAGATAGGCTCGTTCGAAATGGCCGTGTAGTAAGTGCTTAATGCGCGACTTTTTCATTTGGTCTTTCAATTCAGCCAATATTAGAAAGATATTGTCCATGCCGCCGCTCGCTCTTTCGAACTTTAATACATCGTAGGCGGTTAGTTCCGGACTCGAATAATTAACTTCTCCGAAGGCAACCCTTTTTTTAATCACCAATTCGTCCTGGTATTTGGGTTTGAAATGAAATTCTATTCCTTTTAGGAAAGACTTGCTTCCCACATAACGTGTTTGAGTAATGACTTGAAACACCATAGGGCGATGGTGTGTTGCGCCATATAGTGACGCAGCTGACAGCAAACTGACGTAATACTTGATCTTTTTAAGATTCATCAAAGCTCCGATATAGTTCACAGGATCGATGATGCCGGTGGCTCGCTCATTCGGAGAGTATATACAAAAAACGCCCCGTGCAAGGGGCGCTATCAACCTCTTTTTCTTTAAAAACTTTATCGCGTTGTAAGCCTTTGTCTTATCTCCATTCTTAGCCTTTAAAAGCTCTGCAAACGTAAATACTTTTTGGC
>CAYGHZ010000163.1:2187-5166 GCA_964349635.1 uncultured Candidatus Marinamargulisbacteria bacterium | reverse complement strand
CCCGAAGAAGACAAAGTTTTTATTCGCGAATTAATGGGGAGCGAAAAAGATCAACAGGAGCATTTTTTTGTTAAAAAAATGATCCAGGAGCGATTGGAGACGATGTGCGACTCGCTGGCGGGCGCGCCGATGGTTTCGGTATTAAAGCTGTCAAAAGTCATGCATTTGATTCATCGCTTTGAAGGAAAATTGTTGCCGAAAATTACGGACAATCAATTGCTCAAATCCTTGCATCCGACGCCGGCGGTGGGTGGGTATCCGGTGGATCGGGCGCTTGAGGCGCTGAAGCGATACGAGCGTTTTGATCGCGGATGGTACACCGGCTTGGTAGGTTGGATCGGCGACGATCAAACGCAGTTTGTCGTGGCGATCCGCTCCGGTCTTTTAACGGCCTCGTCGCTTTCGCTCTTTTCGGGGGCTGGCATTGTCGATGGATCGGATCCGCAAATGGAATGGGACGAAGTGAATCATAAAATCTTGCCGTTTTTGAGCTTGTTTCAACGCGCGTGACAACCATCGCTACTCTTTGGGCCGAGCTTTTGGTTGAAGAGCTGGTGCGCAACGGTGTGACCCATTTTTGCATTGCGCCCGGATCGCGTTCGACGCCGTTAGTGTTAGCGGCGGCTTCGAATAAAAAGGCAAAAAAAATTGTTCATTTTGATGAACGCGGGCTTGGTTTTTTTGCGTTGGGTCTATCCAAAGGCGGACGAAAAGCGGCCATTATTACGACCTCCGGTACGGCGGTTGCGAATTTGCTTCCGGCCGTTGTCGAGGCGTCGCAGGATCATGTTCCTCTAATTTTATTGACCGCGGATCGGCCGCCGGAATTGGTGGATACGGGGGCGAATCAGGCGATTTTGCAGGACGGTATTTTTGGCCGTTACGTTCGCTGGCAAACGAATTTATCAACGCCAACGACTGAGATTTTGCCGTCGTATCTGTTGACCACGATCGATTTTGCCGTGCGGCATACGGGGCCGGTTCATATTAATTGTCCGATTCGCGAAGGGCTGCCCGAGGCTGATTTTTCGGACTATGTAAAGCCGGTCGCCATTTGGAAAAAATCGGGACGTCCGTATACACAATGGGTCAATGACATCCATCTTAAAGAGGCCACCATTGTGGCGGGGCGATTAAATGAACGAGAAGCGCAAGCGGTTTTGACGTTGGCGCAACGCCGAAAATGGCCTGTGGTGGCTGATATTTGTTCGCAGCTGGCGCATAAAGATAAGCCCAAAGGGGACACGATCCTGTGGTTTGGCGGATATGTGACCTCAAAAGAAACACAGGCGTTGCTGAAAAATAGAACTGTGGTTCATGTGTCGCCGCATCTTCAGCGGATGGATCCGGATCACAACGTATCTATTCGCGTTCAATCCGATATCGTGGCGTTTTGCGAAGGGCTGCCATGACTGAATTAGAAGTCGTAGACGTTTTAAAAGGTGAAATACCTAAGTGGGCGACTCTGTTTTGTTCTAATAGCTTGCCGATTCGTTTGATGGACGCAAACCCTCCTAAAAACGTTCGGATCGGATACAATCGCGGCGCCAGCGGCATCGACGGCATTTTGGCGACGGCGTTGGGGTTTGGCGGCGATCCGCTTTATGTGTTGATCGGCGATCTGGCGATGTTGCATGACCTGAATTCATTAGCGTTGGTTCGGGAAGTTCCCCTGGCGCAGATTATCGTTTTGAATAACAATGGCGGTGGAATTTTTGCCCGAATGCCGATTGCCCACTCTCCTTATTTCGAAACCTATTTTAAGACGCCGCATGGATTTAATTTTAGGTCTGCCGCTGAGATGTTTGGCCTTGGATATTCCAAACCCAAAACTGCTTCGGAGTTTAAGAAATCGCTGAAATCAAAAATCTCTTCCATTATCGAAGTGATGCTGTGCCTGATTTTTATGGCGGGCGTGATTCATGCCAAGCCTATGCGGATTGCGGTTAGCATTTTGCCGCAGGTGGAGTTTGTGAAATCCATCGGCAAAGAACGCGTCGACGTGTTTGCAATTTTGCCGGCCGGCGCGGGCGACGACGGTTATGAACCGACGCCACGCCAGATTTCACTATTGGGCCACACACGCCTCTATATCCGGATCGGCCATCTTCCCTTTGAGGAGGCCAATATTAAAAAATTCCGGCAATTGAATCCCAGCTTGAAAATAGTCGATTCGTCGACTGCGTTGTCGGATGATCCTCATACATGGATGTCGGTGCGGTTGGTCAAAGGGCAGGTGGGCATTATATGTAAAGCGCTAAGCGAGGCTGATCCAAATTCACGCGCTTTTTATCAAGCGAATCGAGATGCTTATCTTGCTCAACTCGATCAATTGGACAAACGGATCGCGGAGATTACGCGATTGGCTAAACGCCGCCATTTTCTAATTTTTCATCCCTTTCTAGGCTATTTTGCGAAAGATTATGGATTTGAACAATCCAGTATCGAATTCGAAGGCAAGTCGCCGACGCCAAGGCAGTTGCAATCGATTGTTGCTCTTGCCAAAAAAGAAGAAATAAAGGCTGTTTTGGTACAACGTCAGTTTGGGCGAGCTCAGGCGCAGGCCGTGGCCGATGCGATTGGCGGAAAAGTTATTGAAATCGATCCGTTGAGTCCAAATTATCTTTCGAATATGGAAAAAATCGCCCGTGTTATATCTGAGTTATAGGAGGAAGCTATGAGTCTCGAACAGCAGTTAACGCAAATGGAAAATCACAATTCGCCGTTGGAACAGTGGCTTCGAGAACAGCCTATGACGGGTTTCGATGCGCCCATTAGTTTTAGAGAAACGGATATGCAAGGCATGCGTGTGTTGGCGCCGGCGGGTTCTGCGCATGCGGTTTCCGGCAAACGCGTGGCGGTATTGTTTTCCGGTGGTCCGGCGGCGGGTGGGCATAATGTGATTGCCGGCCTTAAAAAAGCGTTGGGAAACAATACGCTATTTGGGGCATTTTGGTATTAGTGGTGATGGCCGGGGTT
>CAYGHZ010000163.1:0-2177 GCA_964349635.1 uncultured Candidatus Marinamargulisbacteria bacterium | reverse complement strand
GGCTTGATCAACGGAGATTTATTCGAAATTACGGACGTGTCGCGCATCCTGAATTTGGGAGGGTTTGATTTTTTGGGTTCGGATCGGACCAAAATTAAAACCGATGAACAATTCGAGTCCGTTCGGCAAACCGTCAAAAAATTTAATTTAAATGCGATTGTGGTGGTGGGCGGCGACGATTCCAACACCAACGCGGCGTTTTTGGCCGAGAAGGTGGATTGTCAGGTGATTGGCGTTCCCAAAACCATCGATGGCGATTTGCAGATCGGATCGCTTTTGCCGATTAGTTTCGGGTTCGATACCGCCACCAAAATTTATGCGGAATTGGTTGGCAATATTTTGCAGGATACGCCTTCGTCGCGAAAATATTGGCACTTTATTAAATTGATGGGACGAAGTGCTAGTCATATTGCGTTGGAAGTAGCACTGCAAACCAAGGTGCCGGTGACGCTGATTTCCGAGGAGATCAAGGCCAAGAAAATGAAGTTGCAGGATGTGGTTGATGTGATTAATCAGGCGGTGAAAACCCGCGCCGCAGCCGGCATGCAGTATGGCGTCGTGCTGGTGCCCGAGGGGTTGATTGAATTTATTTCAGATCTAAATATTAGCGATATCCCAAATTTAAAATTTGACTCTCATGGCAATCCGCAGGTTTCTCAGATTCCCACTGAACAATTGCTGGCCGAAAAGGTCGAGTGCAATGTGATTACTCATTTCTTTGGCTACGAAGGCCGCTGTGGCGCCCCCAGCCGGTTTGATGCTAATTTTACGTATAATTTGGGATTGACCGCCGGATCGTTGATTTTGGATGGACGTACCAGTTATATGGCGTCGTTTACGCAATTGGATCGCGGCGGATTGCCGTTGGGGATTCCGTTAAAGTCATTATTAACCGAAGAAATCCGCGACGGGAAAAAATCGACCGTGATCAAAAAAGCGTTGGTGGATTTGAATTCACCTGCGTTCAATTATTTTGCAAGCCGAAGGGATTCGTGGGTGAAATCGGATGTGTTTGCCAGCCCGGGGCCGCGGCAGTTTGAGGGCCGGACGGCGAATCAGATGCCGATAACCGTGGCGTTGAATCAAGGGTATGACTCGTTGGAGTTTCAGTTTGGAAGTAAGAGGGTAGAGAGTATTATTAGGTAGGCCGATGACCAAAAACGAAATAGTTGATTTTTTACGAAAGAAAAAACCATTGTTAAAAGAACAATTTGGCGTTAGTAAATTGGGTTTGTTTGGGTCGTATGCTGCCGGTAAAGCAACGGTTTCAAGCGATATCGATATCGCTGTTGAGATAAAGGGCGAGCATAAATTCAGAAAATTTTTTGGTCTTAAGAGATTCTTGGAGCAAGAGTTTCACAAGAAAATTGATTTGGGGACTGAAAGTACTCTTAAACCGATGTTTCGGCAGTCAATAAAGAAAACTATTATCTATGTCTGAACGGGACTACCGCCAGTATCTGAACGATATTCAAGTTGCTATTGATGCGCTGGAAGACTATACCAACGGTTTTCCTATGGGATGTCATTAAAAATGAGCTTCCGGATTTGAAAAGCGTGGTTCAGGAACTTACTAAAAACGATTAACATGTCCTCCATTTACCTTATAGTTTGTCTCGGTAACCCCGGAAAAGACTACGACCACACCCGCCACAATGTTGGATTTCGGGTTGGGGATGTTTTGGTCAAAACACTTTCTTTGGAAAAAAAAGGCGAGAAATTTAAGTCCATACTTTACGTATCCAAACATATTTTTCTAATTAAGCCGCAGACCTACATGAATTTGTCCGGCGAAGCGGTGCAAGCAGTCAGTCAATTTTATAAAATTCCGGTTGGGCAAATAATTGTGATTTATGACGATGTGGATTTGCCTTTTGGCGACGTTCGCATCCGAAAACAAGGCAGCGCCGGGACTCACAATGGCATGAAATCCATTATTCAGACGATTGGAACGGGCGAATTTCCCCGCTTGAGAATCGGGGTGGGACCAAAGCCTCCAGGGTGGGATCTGAGTGATTTTGTTTTGTCGAAGTTTACCGGAGACGAAGAGAAGCTGTTGCCGGAAATTTTAGAAAAATCAGCCCGGGCGGTTGAGGTTTTGATTAGTGATGGGATTGAGAAGGCGATGGCGTTTGCCCATTCGTAAGTTTTAAGTAGTTATGTTTAATGTACATATA
>CAYGHZ010000162.1:0-5191 GCA_964349635.1 uncultured Candidatus Marinamargulisbacteria bacterium | reverse complement strand
CGCCAACAATGCGTCCATATTCACGTGACCCTGGTTCCCTACCTGGACACATCCAGCGCATACAAAACCAAGCCCACTCAACACAGCGTCAAAGAACTGCGCGAAATTGGGATTCATGCCGATCTGATTGTCTGCCGATCCGGCCGACCCTTATCTAAAGAACTCAAAGATAAAGTGGCGCTGTTTTGCGACGTCGCCCCGGAAGCTGTGATTTCGTGTTTGGATGCGGACAGTTTGTATGAAGTGCCTTTGAACCTGGAAAAAGAAGAAATCGATAAAGTTGTTTTAAACCATTTGGGACTCAAAAAATCGGACTGCCAGATGGACGACTGGCGCAAATTTGTTTCGATATTGCAGCATCGGGAAAATCCGATTATCAAAATCGCCATCGTTGGAAAATACACCAGCCTGTCCGATTCTTACTTAAGCGTTGTCGAAGCCTTGTCACATGGCGCTGCGGCCAATTTGTCACGACTCGAAGTCATTTGGGTGGACTCTGAACACTTGAATTCCGAAAATCTCGATCATTATTTAGGCGCAGCCGACGGCATTGTAATCCCCGGCGGGTTTGGCGATCGCGGTATCAACGGTATGATCTTGGCCGCTCAATACGCCCGTCAACGCAACCTCCCTTATTTGGGCCTCTGTTTGGGGATGCATATCGCCTCGATCGAATTTGCGCGCAATGTCCTGGGCTGGAAAAACGCGGACAGCCGAGAATTCAGCAACGACACGTCGCATGCGGTAATCGACTTTTTACCCGACCAAAAACACATTTTGCAAAAAGGCGGCACCATGCGCCTGGGCGTTTATCCCTGCCATATCAAAACAGGTAGCAAGCTTTACGAAGCGTATGGCCAAGAAAATATCCAGGAACGGCATCGCCACCGCTACGAATTCAATAACGCGTTCAAAAAACAATTCGAAGAAAAAGGGATGCGCTTCTCCGGTACCTCCCCGGACGGCCATTTGGTCGAGGTAATGGAACTCCCCAAACTTGATTTCTATCTCGCCTGCCAATTCCACCCGGAATTTAAGTCGCGGCCGTATAAGAGTCATCCGTTGTTTCGACGGTTTATTGCGGCGGCTAAGGAGAAGATTAGGTAGGGAAAGCGGGGTACGGCACGGTTGGTAAAAAGTACAACTCCGCTGGCTAAAGGTAACGCGTGATCCGGGAACCTTCAAGACATGGCGCACTCCCGGTTTTAAGATTTTGAATTTGGGTTGAGGCCAAATAAATGGAACCCGGAAAAAATTCGGAAAACGGTGTGTAAGGCACATGCAATGATTTTCAGGTCATTTGGCGAACCACCCGAACCCCACGTAGGGGCAGGTCTCGTGCCTGCCCATGTTCTTCAAAAAATAATCATTCGCATCCATCCCATCCGGAAACATTAAAACGGTAACGGAGGGCAAATAGAGAGATTTTTCCAAAACCATTTTCAATTCCCGCGCGGCGCGGGAACCCGGCTCGTCACCGTCGAAAGCAAGGACAATATGGGCGGGGCGGAGACAGTCCAGCCAACGGCGGTGGTCATCGGTAAACCCGTTAACGCCGTACAGCGCCAGGACGTTGGAAAATCCGCCGTGTTCCATAAACGCCAACGCATCCATCACCGATTCCGCGATGACCGTAGGGGCAATCCCTTGTGGTTGCCCATCGTGCGGTTGCCATTGCGGTTGCCCATCACCCCCAAAAATCCCCCGTTTTGGCCCCGGCAAATAAAAATGCCCGCCCTTTTTCATCCGCGTATGCCTACCGTAAACGCTGACCGGCTGACCAGTAGCGTCACACAACGGAAAAACAACGCAATTCAAGAACCGTTCCCGCCCGTTTTCCAAAAGGATGCCGCTTTTTTTAAGCGCCTCCACAATGCCCGGCTCTTTGGGAAGGTGGGCTAACAACGTCCCGTCGCAATAGCCGATCCTGTGGCGGCTGATCAGTTCCTCGCTTTGGATGCCGCGTCCCTTGAGATAGGCTCTCGCCGTTTCGCCGAATCGTCGATGGTAATAGTCCGTGATCCGGCGCAGAATGTCCGCTTCGGTTGGCGCTGATTCACCGATCAGCGCAGAGAGTTTTTCAAATGACTGGGGGAAGGATATTTTTTCGATTTGCATGACCAAGCTCAGGGCGTCGCCGGAAGCGCGGCAACCAAAACAATGCCAGACTTTTTTGACCGGATTAACGAATAGGCTCGGCGTATCGTCCGGATGAAACGGGCACTTCACCACAAATTCTTTGCCTTGTTTTTTTGGCAAGCAGCCGTAAGATTCAAAAAGTTGCAGTAGATCGACACGGTTTTTTAGGTCTTGAATTCGCCATGGTTCGATCATCGTTGATGTCCTCCTTCCGGATGAATCACTTCCGGCCACGGTAGGAATTTGGGATATATTCTGATTTGCGCGGCGTTGTATTCCACCTTGGCGATGAGTTGCGTTAATCGCGCTTTGAGTTGATCCGGCGCGTAGGTCGGGTGCTGGACTTTGAAGAGGATCAACTCTTGTTTCACGTTGGCCGGATTAACGATGTCTTCCCGTCTGTGCCGCAGGTCGAATTCCGCTTTGTAAATTGTGTTTTCCAATTGCGTTTCCTCGCCTTCCAATTCGGAGAGTCGGTCTTGAATCCGCTTTTGATCCGCCGTTCCGGGCTGGCTTACGATGAGCGCGTCGAGAAATTGATTTTTCTTGGCCTTCACGTTGTCCAGATGGCCGCGCATGTCATGACCTTTCTCCCGCAACTGCCGCAATTCTCCTTCGATGGCGTCGTTATGCTTAAAAAGTTTGTTTTCCAGCCGCTGCATCGCGTCCGCGCCGGACAGTGTTAGCAGAAAATCGATCACGTGTTTTTCCAACGCGGCGAAGGCGACATATTTGACCACACAGCGGATCGCGCCCTTTTCGGAACTGTTGGTACTCACGCAACGGTAGTAGAAATATTTGGTCTTGGTTTTGCTGGTCCCGTAACTGGGCGTCATGGCCTTGCCGCAACACCCGCAAAAGAGCAGCCCCTTTAGCAGCGCATTGCTTTTCCCGCTTTTGCTCATGACCCGTGCACCCAACGTAAAGATGCTTTGCATTTCGCCGAATTGCCGGTCGGTTACGATGGGGTGATGAATACCGGGATACAGACGGTCATACCATTTCACTTTGCCGGTGTAGATCGGGTTTTGCAAAATGTGTTGGATGCGGCGCTTGTCCCACAGTTGGCCGTCCCGATTGCGTAAACCGGCTTGATTTAAGAACTCCGCGACCTTCGTAATGGATCGTAAATCTAAAAACTTTTTAACCATCAATTCCACTGTGTCGCGTTCCTTGGGATATGGGACTAATTCTTTGTTGACGTTGGTATATCCGAAAGGCCGGGCGCCGCCGTTGTACAGTCCTTGGCTGGCGCGATAGCAAAAGACGTCGCGCAGTCGCTCGGACGTTTGCTCGCGTTCCAGTTGGGCAAAGACAAGGGCAATGCGTAACATCGCTGTTCCCATGGCGTTGGTGGTGTCAAAGTTTTCTTTAATCGAAATGAATTCGACGTGGTTGTTTTGAAAAATCGTCATCAGATCTTCAAAGTCGAATAACGAACGGGACAGACGATCAATTTTTTTGACGACGACGGCTTGGATCTTCTTTTCTCTGACGTCGGCCAATAGCTTTTGATATTCGGGACGGTTCGTGTTCCCGGCGGACTTGCCCCGCTCGATATATAGTTGATGAATCTTGAAGCGCTTCAAGTCGCAATAGCGTCTGATTTCGGCTTCCTGCTCCTCCAGCGAGTCGCCTTCATTCGCTTGGTAGTCGGTCGAGACGCGGATGTACGCATTAACCCATAGGGTGTCCGGTTTGTCCGATTCGGGCTTTAGTCCCGGCGGACGCCGGGTAGTGACGGATCGGCAATTGATTTGTGGGTTCTTTAGGGTTTGATTTTGAAGGGTCTGCATGACGATTCCTTTCTCTTTTTTGTTTTAGCTCCGGTTTTGCTCTTGTTCTTTTTTTTCTTTTTTCTTTTTTTTGGCCGGCTTCTAAAACCCTTTCCGGCGGGTAGTTCGGTGGCGCAGAACAGAACGTCATGACGTCGCGTGACGCTGCTTAAACGCTCGTGATCTTTAAAAACTAGGGCGAAAATTGGGCGATCAGGCGATGGGCGGTTTCTTCCACCGCAAACCAGGCAAACATCGTTTTGAACGAATGGGGATCGTCCACGGTCGTTCTAAACGCATCTAAGAACTGCCCCAGCGTTTCGCCGGTGTTTTCCAAAAAGTCTTCGACGAGTTCCCAGATTTTTTCTTCGTATTTGCCGTAGAATTTGAGGCAATCCGAGGTGTAGATCAGCTCCGACACGCAGCCGCTTACACACCCATGATTCACAATGTCGTTTAATCGGCTTTCTATTAAAGTGCCGCATTCTTCGCATAAACGGCGAATCAACCAGGCTTCCAACGACCGTCGGCGTTGGTAGCGATTGGGAAATTGTTCCGAAAGATAGTCTTTCAATGCTTTTTTAGTGATCATCGTTTTGATCTCCTTTACCGTAGGTAAACCGCGCGATAGGCGCCGTCCCAAACACCGCCGCACGCCATCGGAACCCATTTCACCGCCTTAAAATTGGGCAATGTCCGATCAATGGGAAACACCGCCAATTTGCGACGGGATTCAATCGCCGTTTGAACCGTAAAAAATGTGCCGCGCGATTGTTCGGTCAGGAATGCAACGACCCCATCCGAGGCGTCCACCATCTTGCGATTGCGATACAAAAGCGCGCCCTTGATCGCGCCGCGATGCCCCGCACCCGACGATGTCCCCCAGACAATCTGCCCGCCGTTGTGTTGAAACATCGCGATATCCCGCCGCACTTTCACCGGAAACGCCCGCATCGTGTCCCAGGCCGAAAACACCACCCCGCGATTAAAGCGGCCTCGCGCGATCAGACGCGACAACACATACTGATCCGCACCCATGGCTCCCCCGCTCGCAATCGTGAACCCTCGCCCCAGAAGATCATCCACCACGTGCACGATCCGTTCCCCGTATTTCGCCGACACACTTCGCGCTCCCACCACCGCGATTGTCTCGCCTTTTTCCCTTCCTTCCGCTCTTCCCATCTTTGGCCTCCTTTGACTATCGAATTTTTTGCAGGGCCACCAAAAAGGAATTCGAGAGTCAAGGGTTTTTATATGGGAATTTTGTGATGGGTGGG
>CAYGHZ010000161.1:0-5203 GCA_964349635.1 uncultured Candidatus Marinamargulisbacteria bacterium | reverse complement strand
GCGTTGGTCGTCGACGTCGGCGGCGGAACCACCGATTTCACGATTATGAAATTGAACCCAAAAAAAATGGCTATTCAAGATAGACGAGGCGACATTCTCGCGACCGGCGGCGTTCACATCGGCGGCGACGATTTTGACGCCGCCATTATGTGGCACAAATTGGCCGGCTATTTCGGATACGGCAGCCAATACGAAGAAATGGGTCGGTTGTACGACTTTCCCATCCATTTTTTCACCCGGCTGTGTTCGTGGTACGACATTGCGCAATTAAAAGAACCACCCTACGGCGATCACCTCCGAATCATTCTTCGCGGTTCCACCAGCAAAGACGCTGTCGATCGCCTACGCGCCCTGATCCAAGACGACCTGGGTTTTGCCGTTTTTAAGGCCATCGAAGCCGCTAAAAAGTCTTTTTCAACTACGCAGCAAACATCGGTGCGCTTTCAATCCAAATCGCTTAATTTCGACCTACCCATCACGTTGCCCGAATTCGAAGACTATATCGCTGAACACATCGCCGACATCGACCGCGAACTCGAAGCCACGTTGGAACGCGCCCATTGCAAAGACAGCGACATCGATTCCGTCTTTCTAACAGGCGGTAGTTCCTTAGTCGATCTAGTTCAGCGCACGATTACCGCACGATTCCCTCACCAAGCGATTGTTGCCGATGCGAATCGGTTTACTAGCGTTGTGACGGGGTTGGCATTGTCTAACACTGCATGAGCAATTCTTTTTCAAAATTTTCGATAACTAGTTCGTGAATATGCGAAAAGTAATTGCTTTTTCTTCCCGACCTAAACTCAATACGGAACTTAATCTTCAACGGCAACTCATCGAGGGGCTAACGGAATTACAACGCCACTTAAGTGTGGGCGGCGAAGAACTTATTTTGCTGTCTTCCGATATTAAAATTATCCATGCAATTCGAAACCTGAAGATTCCGTTGACCCAATGTAAGGCAAGCAGCGCCACTTTCCCAACACTTTTAGGAGTTTACACACGTTTACATTCCCAAGGAATTACGACTCTGCTGGTAAGAGAACTTGGGGAATTACTCACTCTATTCCCCTGTTTGCACGAAAGACCTGCCGAGGTCAAACCAGCGGCTCAAGTAGCTAAAGCTAAAATTACTGAGGAGACAGAGGTTTCTTCGGAAACTATATCTATTCTGTTCCGCATGAAAGACACCTGGGAAATAAGAAAAATGACCCACGCCGAATTTCGGGCAGACTGGAACTTAGAGCATAAAAGTTCAGTACGGATATCCTACGAAGATTTAACAGGCATTCTTTCCGACCCACAATTAACCGAAACCGTTGCTAAAACGCAAGTTCACCTGTGGATGCAGGCGAACATTGCTGACAGACACTCCTTATCACGATTTGAATACACATATTTTGAATCTCTAAAAATGATGATTACCAGTTCGCATCTCCGGACCCTCTTTAAAGATCATGATTACTCCTCCGTGATCGATTTCATGAAATTTAAGCTTTTAGTGATGATCAAAACCGGATTAATGCCTTTAGTTGGAAAAATAATCGAAGCCAACGAGATGGGTGTTAAATTTTTAGGAATGTTGGATCCGGAATCGCTGGTTCAAGTAAGCGATATGATGACCTATGTTTCACCTGAAAAACTCATTGGCCCGGACATTTTACACCCAACGTGTATAGACGATTTTTTGAAATCAGAAATCCTGTTGAATTCGGATTGGCTCGAGAGAAACGCACGGCATCAAAATAACAAGTGGTCAAAACTGATCGGAGCAATACCTGTGGAAGACCAGGTGGCCCACAACCCTTTTTTGCAACTACTTTTATCTGTTGCCGAGTCTCAGCCTGCCCAATCTTCCTTCCGAAACATGCTGGTTGAGCGAATGGCCGCGCTTTTTTTTCTAGGAGATCAGCCCGCTCTTGCATTTCAGTATGCTACCGAACTTGCCTATCAGTACCCCAACTGCCAATTTACGGTACCCAAGCCCATCGATTATAAAAACGCAGTTAAAAACTACGGACCTACTCTGAGCCATTTGGGAGGATGTTTGGTCGGACAAAATACTGCTTGCCTCAGTAAGGGCAAACATAAAACCTCGATCTTTGAAGAAGCACTTAAGACGTTCTGCAAATATACCGAAAGTTTCCAAACTGAATTTGAGCGACTAAAAAAAACAGCGGACACCCCTCAAAAAGAAAAACAGGTCGTGAGGCTTCAAACCAACATTTTAAAATACGTTGCCAAGGTTAAAGTAGCCCTTTTAGTTTTAGAAATCCAAGCACACTATGAAACCGTCCAAAAAGAAGCCCATGATAAGACCAAGAGTTTTCTGACCCCCAAACTAAAAATCCATGCCGATAAAATTGCGGGTCTGCGCGCAATTCTCCTGCAGAGTTTGAATCAAGCGCAATCCCAGCTTCGATAAGCTTAGGTCTACCAAATAAACGGTTTCAAAACGATCCCGTTTTGACCTCTCCGTCGCGCCTGTAATTAGCAAAAATAACCCCCGACGGCGACGTTTTCGACTCCGTTAACTTAAACGCTTGGGGAGGCGTAGTCTCCTCGAAAAGGCGCTTGCCCTTGCCCAACACCACCGGAAATAGTTTAAGCCAAAGCTCATCCGCCAAGTCGTGTTCCAGAAGTGTTTGAATCAGCTGACCGCTGCCGTAGACATGCAAATTGGGGCCATCCTGTTTTTTTAATTTCCGGATTTCGTCGGCAACATTGCCTTTGAGAACCACCGAATTATTCCAAGTCGGTTTAGTCAGCGTGTTCGACACGACATATTTTCTGATCGCATTAACACCGGGCCAATTGCTTTCATGCTCCGGCCAATACGACGCAAAAATATCGAACGTCTTTCGTCCCAGCAACAGTTCAAACGGCTGAACCATTTGCTCACCCATCGCCGCACCCGAAAAATCATCAAAATAGGGCACTGTCCACCCGCCAAACTTAAACCCGTCGGACGTATCTTCGGTCGGCCCGCCAGGAGCCTGCATCACGCCATCCAAACTCATAAACGTTAGAACAATCACTTTTCTCATAGCGATTCCTCAGCCTCGTGTCGATAGTTTCAACGCCTTCATAATAGGACAGACCTTGGTAATCCCGGTTTTTAGAAAAAACGGAATTAAAATCAACAGCGGAATAAGCGCGTAAGCCGGAAAAATATCTTTAATCGCCCAATCATAACCAATCAACGCCACACACCCTATCCCCAATAGAATCCGAACTATTCCGTCTAGCGTTCCAACATTTTTTGCATCAGCCATAAAATCCCCTTTTTTTTAAATTGTTCTCCCATTTTATGCTATTTTTATTCCATATGACAGCACTCACAAAATCGCTAAATTTCCTCAAAGACCTATCCAAAAACAACAGCCGCGACTGGTTCAACGCCAACAAAACCCGATTCGAAGAAGCCCGCGACATCGTCCAAGAATTTTGCGCCACGCTAATCAAAGACATCAAAAAATTCGACCCCGGCATCAACGACCCCGAACGCGACCTCTATATGTTTCGCATCTACAAAGACGTCCGCTTTTCCAAAGACAAATCCCCCTACAAAACCAGCTTCGGCGTCACCCTCACCGCAGGCGGCAACAAATTCGGCCACGGCGGCTACTACCTCCACCTAGCCCCCAACGGCGAATCGATGATCGCAGGCGGCGTCCACATGCCCACCCCCGACGACCTAGACAAGTTACGCGCCCACATCGCCAACCACCACCAAGACTTCGAAAAAATCGTCCAAGCCAAACCCTTCCGCGACACCTTCGGGAACCTGATGGACATGGAAGACAAACTCAAAAAAGTCCCGCGCGGTTTTGCAGCCGATCACCCGGCGGCGGAGTGGTTGAAATATAAAAGTTATGTTGCTGGGCGGAAGTTTGAGGATAGGGAAGTTATTGGTGATGGTTTTGCGAGGGATTGTATAGCTACTTTCAAGACTTTGAAGCCTCTAAACGACTTCTTGAAGAATGCTTAAAATTTTAATTTCTTGAAAACACTGTTTTGCGATGGGATTTGGCAGCTTTCTTAGCCTCCTGCTTGCCCATACCTAAAGAAACCAAATACAACACGTAAGAGTTTAAGCTCATGTTTTCGCGTTTTGCATTTATAGATAGCTGCTGATGCAAACTTTTTGGGACTCTCTGAATCCACTTCCCGCTAAAATGGTCTGATTCGCCCGGCCGCGGAATCGGTTCGTTATGAGCCTTCGCATCTTCTATCCAGCACCTAACGGCATCATTCCCATTTTCGATCGCTTCTTCAATAGTTTCACCATCCGACATGCACCCTGGCAAATCCGGAAATTCAATCAAATACCCCCCGCCATTTTCCTTGGATAGGTGTCGAACGAAAAAAGGATAACTTGATGTTTTCATAGTGGACTTACCTCCTCAATAATTTCCAAGAACTTTTTTACGTAGATAGGTTTAATCGGACGATGAGCAGGTATTGTGAGACGAAGGCCACTTTTATGACGCAAGGTCACATGACTACTGCCTCCACCTGGTCTTCGAACGTCAAACCCATAACCTAAAGCAACGACTATGATATCTTCAATGCGCCAATCCCGGGGATTGGTTCGCATTTTTGCCAGATACTTCTCGCTCTTAGACACGCAAATAGGATACTACAAGTAGTATCACTTATCTATAATACCCAAAAATGTGATTTATAAACACTAGGTCCCTTCTCCTTATAGTTCTTTTTGATGCAAATCTATCGATTTTGCTATGCCCGGTTTTTTTGGGGACAGGCCAACAGAGCAGTAAAAAAGGGAAATATACCACTTATAGTATAATGCTCGGATGCAGCCAGGTGCGCCTAAAGAGGGTTCCGAAAATATTTTTGAAGACCTGGAGGTTTCTCAACCCGAAGAAAAACTTTTGAAAACAAAGTTAGTTTTTGCGATCAACAGCATCATCGGTCACCGCCATCTCACTCAGGTAGAAGCCGCCGACATTTTAAGCTTAACTCAGAACAAAATCTCCGACTTACATCGCGGAAAATTGAAAGGGTTTTCGGTAGAGAAATTATTTGTGACCTTGAATAGACTGAATCGAGATATCGATATTCGGATCAAGCGCACACCGAAGAGTCGGGTTTTGGATGAGATTCATTTGGTGGCTGCCTAAATTCGATTCCAACTTAACTATCCTAAAAAAAATTGTGTTGATGCTCTCTATTTACC
>CAYGHZ010000160.1:0-5231 GCA_964349635.1 uncultured Candidatus Marinamargulisbacteria bacterium | reverse complement strand
GTAGAAGTAGGAATCGCAGTAATTATTATTACAGCATCCTCAGGCCTATTTGAAATTTCTGGAATCTGTTTCAGATCCAAAGATTCTTGCGGAAACGCAAAAATTCCTGGCCGAATTTAAAGGTGAAGTCTCAGCCGAATTTAAGGCAGATTTTGAAGCGGCCTCCAATAAGAATTTTATTCAATTATTAAATCGGCCCGCCACGCCGGACGACTCCAATAAATTTGTCGACAATTTTAACGAGCGCTTCACAAAAGATGAATTAAAGAAAATGGATGTAAATCAAAAGGCCGCCTATTTTAATCTGATTGCGTCGACTATTACGACTTTCGACGAGATGATGCGTCAGGGCGACGATATGGTTCAGGAATCCCACCTCAAGGCTATTGCGGCAGATGCCAAAACCGATACTGCGACCTTGATGAACGCCCTTCAAAACCCCCCTCCGGTTTTAGATCTTAGCGGCCGCCCGATTCCGCCGTATGACTCCAATGCAAAGAAAGCCGAAGAAGCTATTAAGAAGGCCTTACAAAAAATGGGGATTTCAACCGATGCCAAGTCGGTTGTGGCGCCCCTTGTTGGTCAGCTTCAAACGGCATCGAAGTCTTTCGATTCTCGAATCAATAATTTGGATGCTTCGATGGACGAAATCGCGGCCCTTCGCGACTCCGGCTCCAAAGCTATTTCGCCTCAAACGGCGTCGACCCTCCTGACAAAGATGCGAACATTGCGGAGCGATCTTGGCAACCGCAATTCCGCCAACTTTGGGCAAATGAGAAATCATGCCGATGAAGCCCAAAAGAACGTGTTGCCGGGAACTCGAAACGTGGGGGCTTTCGCCGCCAGCGTAGCCGATATCTATGCCGACATTGAAACGCTAAGCCCCCATCTGCGAGTCATTTGGATCGATTCCGCTCAATCGTTCGATCAGGCCATGAATGCGTTGCGCGACACTCGAAACCTCGATCCTGTTAAGCACGCTGACCACATAATGAAATTTTTGGCAAAAATAGATTTGGCTTTAAAAAATCGTGCCTTGGAGCGGCCTTCGCTAAAGACGGACCACAAGTTAGTACGCGACACTCGCCTCTATCTGGCTGGCGCATTATTGAACGAGCGACTTACAGGGAACGCCCAAACTATTGACGCAAACAGCTTACGAGAATTTATACAAAATAATCCAATTCCCGATCCTAGCCCAAACCCGACAGCCAGGGTTTTGAATGCGCACATTGCAAATCCGGGCGTATTTTCTGCGTTTGTTTCCGAGTTTACGGCCGCTCCGCCGAATAGTGCTTTAGACCTTTTAGAAGTAAATGGGTTCATGGCCAAGTTATCTGGCCATCGCGGCCAACGAATCGTTGAACTGATCGAACTACGCCCAGGATCCGCAAGCGAGATCATGAGCAAAATATCAAGCCCCGCCGACCAAGCCGCCACGCTCAACTCGCTGATCGCAAGAGACGAAGATCTTGCGGTCGGAAGTTTACCTTCAATTCGGCCCGGCACTCTGGAGCTTTTAATTCCCCAACCACCGACCGCTCTGTTTCTTGCGCAGGCATTTGAAAAACTCAATGGGGTCGCGCCAGCCAACTCTATCTTGAACGATTTTATGAAGGCTAACGGAATTAACGCGGTGAAAGTGGCCGCAGACGCAAAAGCCTTGGTTAAATCGACCGGCTCGGAAGTTGGAACCCTCGACACACTTGCAAAGGCCAAAGATGCCTCCAAAAAAGATCTGGCCGACCGCTTGACGGTAATTGCGCAGAAGCAGCCAGACCAATTGCGCAAAATAGTATCGACCCTGATGTCCATGGGCGCCAATGAAACAGTGGTCAGAGACGCCCTTGCCCACCATGAGGACGCCGCAAAAGCGTTGGCAAAAGCTGCAGCCGACGGGCACCTTAATCCACGAACCATTCGCCAGTTGATCACGGTTCCCGCATTTAAAAATGAGGGTCTCAAACATTCGGCCAAATCTCCTGATTTTCTTGTCGAAAAGATGAAGGTCGGCGAAAAATTGGATAAAGAGGATTTAAAGGCCCTTGGGCCCGCATTATCGGCGGCTTCTCAAGCCGGACAACTAAGAGATATTTTGCCAGTCGCCAGACGCCATCCTACGGCATTAAATGTCGCTCTTGGAGGGTTGTTAGCCAACCCTATGAGCCGTCAAACCGGCTTGCAAATTGTTGCTCAAATAGAGTCTCCCGACCAGATGGCCAAGGTAGTCTCTGACGCTTACGCGGCGGCCAAAAATGTGTTGGATCGACAAGAAATTGAAGATGGCGTTTTGAATAGCCCCGGATTTATGGCTTCTTTGGACGGATCTGCCAGGGACGCTTTTTTTACCACGTTGCTCAAAGATCCGACGCTTCACAAAGCAGTCGATCTTAAAAAAGCTTCTGAAGAAGTCAAATTTCATTTCGCGCCGAAAAAAGCGGCGGCCCCGCCTCCCGCCGCAGTTGCAACCCCGTCGGAAAAAGCGCAAGCGCGGCTAGCCAAAAAAGCCAGTGAAGCGGCGCAAGATTCTTTTAAAAATCTCCAAAAAACCGGAGTGTTCCCAAGAAAAGAAGTCGAGACCGACGAACTCACTCGCACCGAATTCCTAAGGTCCCTCGCCAGTCAGGATCTTACCCCTAAAGCATTGGCGACATTGACGGCGCCCGGATCGGACACTCGATCGCCGCTTACTCGAATGCTGAGCCGCGCGACCACTGCCGAGCAGCGCGCATTGCGAGATGCGGCAGTGACACGGCTGGCCAACAAGTTTTTGGCTAATCCCCCTCAAGGACCCGACGGCTCCAAGCAGTTCCGGCAGACCATTCAATCGTTGGGAATGGCCGATGCAAAAATCGCGCAGCGGTTGATGAACGGTTATATTCAGGCCTATCGCGGCGAAGACGTCGCGCCCTTGGCCAGAGATATTCGGAGCTCGTCGATGGATCGAGCAGAGAAAGCCAAATTATTGAAGGCGTTGCTTTCGGCTAACAGCGGTCGACACAGCAGTGCGGTATTGCAGTCGTTTCTACCCATTTCGACGGAGGAATCGCAGCTTGCCGCAGAAATACTTGCCCACTCCTATAAAACCAATCCTAACTTACACGTACGGGGCTATAAACTTTATGACATCGGCCAACAGATACTGCAAAAAGACCTTGAGAATAACGATGGACGGATTGTCGCCGAAATGGCTCTAAACAAAGATAACCGACCCGTCGTTTCTCAGGCTATTTTAGACGCCAAGGCCGGCAATGACGCCCTTCAAAAGTTAATCGAAAAAGGAGAAACCGACGATAACCAGGGCTTGCGCCAGGTTATGATCGACGTGACCAAAACTCGCGGTAACATGTCAAGGCAAACCGGTTCCAATGATATTTCCTTTGCCGTCAGAGCGGCGGCCAATTTGCTCCGGCCTTTAAATGCAACCTCGTTGCCGAGGATGACTGAGCCGCCAAGCAAAGACGAGATATTCGCCTTCCTGAAGGAAAAGAAAATAATGATTAAATCGGAAAAGAAAGGCGAATATCGGCTTAATCCGGATGCATTGCCCAACGATTTAAAAGGGTTGGGTTTGGATACGAATCAAGAAAAAGCGCTGGAAAGAAAGTTGTTCGGGCCGCGCCGATTTATCGAAGCGCTCGTCAACTCCGATCCTGCGCTTGTCTTTAAATCCGCCGCCGGGAACTCGCTTCGTGAACAGGTACTTGGATCACGAGATCCCGGACGTCAGCATCTTGAAGGACTTATAAACTCTGTTTGTCTCGCCTCATCAGCGCCGGCGACACAGGAGGTTATCCGGGCCGGGATGGACAGAATGAGCAGCAACGAAATTCATGCGCGCGTGAGCAACGCCGATAATAAGAGCACCCGAGATCTTTATCTCAACTCACTGCTAGACCATTCTGATTTTACCTGGGTCGACTATCAGGCTCAGATCGAAAACCCTAAAACCAGCGGCGCCAATATGGCAGCGGAACGCGTAAATCGCGCACGTTACGTCCTTGCGAAAATGTTTGAGAAACAAGTGGATCCGCTCAAGAAAAATCAGCAGGAAGTTCTAGCCAAATTCTTTCAACAAGCGCCCGACTTATTTTTGAAAGAATTTGCGGCTTCGCCTAATAAAGAGGAGGCAGAGAAGGCTTTCGTTACGGCGACCCATGTCAGCGCCGACGAGGTGATTCGTTTACGCGGTCAAATCATGAACGTCACCGGCACACCGCAAGAACCGCTCAAAACAAAGATGATGGAAGCGTTGAAAGTAGTTGCAAAAAGTGATGGCGCCGCGTTTTGCCTGGCCCTGGGCTCCATGCGAGAAAACCCGTTCCAAGTTGGCCGATTTAATGAATTTAAGAAGGGGTTGGCGGAAGAAGCTAAGAAAATCGACCCTCCCCAAACGCAAGCGGACGTACTACTTCGAATGTTAGCGCCAAATCTTGGGACTCCGATCACCCCGGACAGCATTGCCAAATTCAAAACAGCCGCCGAGGCAATAGAAGTTGACGCAAAAGAAACCATTGCCAATCTAGAACGTCTCAAAGAGGGGTTTGAGGGTCGATCCGATGCTAAAAACACCAATACTCTTGACCCAGGTTTTTCAAAAACAGTCGGGCTCCTCTACGCCAAAGGCGGAACTATCGATACGGATAGGCTGGAAAAAGAACTTGGGAAAGAAATTGCCGATCGAGTGGTCAAGGAAGACCATCTGTATCGCGCCTATTCTACCGAAGACGCCCGACGGGCTTATACCCCCAACATCGAAACCATGACCCGGCAAGGCATCGATTACGACGCCACCGTCGCGGCTTATAAAGTCAAGGAAGCAGATGGTAAATTGACTCCGATTAAGAATAGAATGACGGAGCGATTCGAGGCTGTCACGGGCCAGCAGGATATTACTCTGACTCAGCTCAATGCCATGCCGGCGGCTCGGAGCTACCAACTCACCTCCACCGATCCGACCAAATCTGAAATGATCCTGAAAAAATTCTTAACAACCGAGATGAAAATCCCGGTCGCCAATATCAGGGTAGCTACGGTTCAGGACTTCAGAGCCACGCTTGAAGAAATCAAGAAGGCCGCCGGGGCCTCCAGCAAAGATGTCTGCGACGCCGCCAAAAGTTTCTTGCTGGTTCAGGCTCGCAATCAATTTACCAACAGCGGTAATACGGAATATCATCGGCTGTATAATTTTATCGAGAAACTTCAGATGATTGTGGATGCGGACATAGCGG
>CAYGHZ010000159.1:0-5267 GCA_964349635.1 uncultured Candidatus Marinamargulisbacteria bacterium | reverse complement strand
TTGTATTATTTATTAAATTTAGTTACCCTCTGGCCGGGAGGGTGTTATGAAAAAAAAGATACTGAGTCAGCCTCAGCAGCGTTACTGGCCAATCTTTGATCTCAAACATTGTGGAAAACGCAGAATTGAATTTCCGGTTGACGGGCCCCAACACAATTCGTCCAGGCAACGCAGAGAAAGAGATGTAAAATCATTGTCGGCTCTACCCACCGATTTAAAATCCCATATCTTCGGCGCCCTGCCCATCCGGGACTTGCTGATGCTACGGTCCGTTTCTAAAATATTTGGTTCCGAAATTCAAAAAGACAACACACTGTGGTGCGATGTATTAACTCGAATCAATCATGCCTTCACCGATCGCCTCGACGATGATGAGAAGGAGGATCTTGAAGAGCATTCGAAATGCGCTGCTTTCGCACAATTTGTGGGCGCCTGCGGGTTTTTGCGTTGGCCGGCTTTGATGGCCGCCTCACCGTACCTTGTTTTAAATGACAATAATGAACGTAACTTCGGTACCCGGATGCGGAAAATTAGCGTGGAAGACTTGATCCGCGTCTTGAGGCGCCCAGCCGAATTTTGCCCGGTCGATCGGAGTGACCCTTCGCGCGGTCTTTGGGATGAATTTGCCAAAAGGACCGCTTCTTATCGAGATCTTGCTCAGATGGAAGATCGCCAAGACAGTTGTGCCTGCGATTCAATCTACGAAGACACTATTTTCTCGGAAATGAAATCCATTCATGAAATGCGGACGATTTGCTCGCAAACCCGCGTCAGTAATCGTGCAATTCTTGACTACTTATGGACTTCTTTTTCCGAAAAGGGGGTGGCCCGCATTAATGAAATTGTGGATGTCCCAGTCGGTATGGACCCCAGGTTGGCTTTCATGAAAGCAGTTAACCTGCACCCTTTTTATCGACGTGCCCTTTTGGCCAGCCTATCAACATTGAAGGAAATAGCGGCGTGGGCGGACATTAGAAACCCAATCCTATTGGACGAGATATTGGACTGCCTCGCATATATATTCTTCAATCAGCAAAAAAATCCGGCCCAAGAAATTGTAAAAAATCAATTGGGCGATAAATTAGTCGATATCTACCTAGATCCCAGTTGCCGAATAAACAGAGATCAACGATTTGACTTCCGTTGTCGAACCAGGGACTGTCTGACGTTGATGAACTCCCTAGACATATTCGATATCCGACTATTTGAAATCGTTCCCAAAGTTGTTAATTTAGGTGAGAAAGTCATCCTCGTGGATCTATTGGCTCACTGTTCGGAAACGCAGGACTTTCGTGAGCGCTACGTCAGAGGCCTCTCGGCTGACATACTCGATAGCGCAGCGGATGTGATTTGCCAATGGAACGAACAATCCTCTGACAGCTCCATCCAGCTGTTTTTGAACATCTTTCGCTGCTACCCCGCGCTTTTAAGGAAAATGAACCCGGGCGCAGTTCTGAAATTTTCAAATAGGGTGGAAGATGTGAATCGCTTCCATAATAAGCACCCATTTTGCGGGTATAATTCGAAAGAAGCTCACCAGAGATGTAAAGACCTTTTGGAGATTTTACGACCCAGCCCGGTGCCGCCCGTTGAAGCGCACGAAACTCCCGAAAGCAAACAAGAAGATAAACAGTTTCAAAATTCGTAATTTGGGGTAATATGACCATGGAGGTGTGACCATGAAATCGAAACATAGTCATATTGGTTTTGTCGTACCCGCCGGAAAATTTAAAGCGCAATGCCTTCAAATCATGGACGAAGTCGCCGAGTCCCATCAGGAAATCACGATCACCAAACATGGGAAGGCCGTGGTTAAACTTGTTCCTGTGCAGGAAGAAAGCGTACCGTTGTTTGGATTTATGAGGGGTTCCGCGCATATAAAAGGAGATATTGTCGCCCCATTGGATGTTAGCTGGGAAGCAGCCGATTAATGGATTCTTGCTTATTAGATACGCATGTATGGATTTGGCTAATTAACGGCGATTCCTCTCTTAAAAAAAAGAGCCTCGATGTCATAACCGCCGCTTCTCGGCGGGGACGGGTTTATGTTTCCGTCATTTCAGTTTGGGAAGTGGCTATGCTGGTCTCTAAGGGGCGGCTTTTATTGGAAAAGCCGCTACAGCAATGGTGCTTGGAGGCGCTGGGCGCTCCAGGTATTCAAGTCCAACTTTTGACACCTGATATCGCAATCGAAAGTTGTGTATTGCCCGGACCATTCCACGGCGATCCCGCCGACCGAATGATTGTTGCCACCGCAAGGCTCAAAAATACGACCATCATCACTCGCGATGCCCGTATTTTAAATTACGGAAAAAAAGGTTATATCAAGACACTAGCATGCTAACCAAACGCATCATCCCCTGCCTAGACGTTAAGGACGGCCGTGTGGTCAAAGGCACGAACTTTGTCGGCCTGCGCGACGCCGGCGACCCGGTGGAACTAGCCAAGCGCTACGGGGAAGAAGGCGCGGATGAATTGGTGTTTTTGGATATCACGGCCAGTTCGGATAAGCGCTATATCTTGCGCGAGTTGGTGGAGCGAGTGGCGGAGCAATTATTTATTCCGTTTACCGTTGGCGGAGGTATCAACGACATTGCTACGATGCGCGATTTGTTGGGTGTTGGCGCAGATAAAGTGTCATTGAATACTTCGGCAGTTCGCACGCCGGACTTAATTCGCGACGCCAGCCAAAAATTTGGCGCGCAGTGCATCGTCGTCGCCATCGATGCGCGGGGCCGCGAGGTGTACACCCACGGCGGACGCACGGCGACCGGGATGGATGCTGTTGAATGGGCAAAAAAAGTTGAAAGCTTGGGCGCGGGTGAAATTTTGCTGACATCCATGGATCGAGACGGGACTAAATCCGGCTATGACTTGGAATTAACGCGGGCGATTAAATCGGCGGTATCGATCCCGGTGATTGCTTCCGGTGGGGCTGGAACAACGCAGCATATTGTTGATGCATTGCAGGTGTGCGATGCCGCATTATTGGCCTCGCTGCTGCATTATCGGGAATTGACTGTCAGCCAAATCAAACAGACTTGCCTGGAAGCCAACCTACCCATACGTTATAATCCCTAAGCTATGCGTAAAAAACGAGTATTGGTGGGGATGAGTGGCGGCGTGGATTCGTCCGTGACTGTGGCGCTTTTGAAAAAGCGCGGCTATGACGTGATTGGGATCACGATGCAATTGCTGCCGCAGGATTTGGAAAAACAGTCTGCTTGCTGCAATTTGGGATCGACCAACGATGCCAAGCGCGTGGCCAGCCGGTTGGGGGTACCACACTACACCATTAATTCCCGTGCGCCATTTCAGGAAAAAGTGATCGATTATTTTGTATCCGGTTATTTGTCCGGTTATACGCCAAATCCGTGTGTGGAATGTAATCGCCATATTAAATTTGAAGAGTTAAAAAGCCGCGCCAGGGAATTTGATGCGGACTATGTCGCGACTGGCCATTATGTGCGCCGCACCAAAGGAAAGAACCGGTTTTATCTTAAAAAAGCAAAAGATGCCTCTAAAGATCAGTCTTATTTTTTATATATGTTGCAATCGGAACAACTCAAATCGATTCTGTTTCCGTTGGGTGGGTATTTGAAATCAGAAATTCGAGAAATCGCCAATGGCCTGGGGCTGGTTAACGCCAATAAGCCGGATAGTCAGGAAATCTGTTTTGTGAGCCAGAAATCGTATCGGGAATTTATTAAAGAACGGTTAAAAGACGATGTTCCGGCTGGTGACATTGTCGATACCACGGGTAAAAAACTGGGAAGCCATACCGGCATTTTTCAGTACACCATCGGTCAGAGGCGTGGCCTTAATCTAAGCTCGCCCGAACCGCTATTTGTGCTTAAAATCGACAAAAATACCAACACCGTCGTGGTCGGTAAACAGGACGAATTGAAAAGCCAGTCCGTGAAATTGCACACGTTTACGCAAGTGAACGACGAACCGATTGTCGGCAAAACGTTTTCGATTAAAATGCGTTATCAAATGACCCCATATCAGGGGCGCGTGATTTCTTTGGAAGATGGGCGAGCGGTAGTAGACTTAAAGAATGGGCAGTCGTTTGTAACGCCCGGACAGTCGTGCGTGATCTACGACAAAGACCGCGTCATCGGAGGAGGAATCATCGAACTATGAACATTTTGAATCGCATTTTCTTTAAGGTCTTTACCCTTATTTATCCGTTTATACACAATCATTTGGTCAGCTATTTGCTGATCATTTTTATTTTTAGCGGGATCGGTTGGTTGATTTGGCAGGTGATCGCGCGTTACAAAAATACCAATACGCTTAGCAAAAAATTATTTAAGTTGATTTTGTTTGGCGCCGAGATTGGGATTTTTCTGTTTGTCGCGTGGCTAATTATCGTACATTTTCATACGTTTCGGATGTTGAAATAGGCTTCGCTTAACATACAGATATGCTTAAAAGACTTTGTTTTTTCCGTATACTTTTTGTCGGCAGTGACTAAAATCCCTTTTTCCAAGCACGCTATGGCATGAAAAATGGCGTCATAAAATGACGGGAAGCCATTTTTAACATGTCCAACTTTGCAAATCTCCCCCGCCTTAGCAAGGTGTTTTTCACTGGGATTGATCAGAGTTAAATTCGATAGTCTATATTTTTCAAGCAGACCAAAAATTTCTGATGGTGGTAAATGATAATGGTGCGCGACATTGAAGATCTCATATAAAAAAAGGGTTGGCGCAACCATTTTTATCCCACGCTCCACCAGCGCCGTAAAAAACTCGACTGCGAGGTCGGAATCTGATTCGTCTAAGAACAATTTGCTGAATACCGACGAATCAATTACAACGGGCGAGTTAAGCATAGGTCAGATATGCTGGCTTTTCTGCCTTAAAGTTCTCAAAACCTCTAAAGATGGTTCCTGTACGCGATACCTCCGAAATGACTTCGTAGCCTCTATTAGTTGCCTCTTAACATCTTCCTCCAACGCTTTTTTTACCGCTTGATTGACGTAATAAGATCTCTTCCTGGAGGGCACAGATATATCCAACAAATCTTTTACATTACGATTGATCGTTATCGTTACTTTTACTGTATCAGCGTGTTTTGATTTTTGCATAAAAGTACTTCCAATTTAGTATTACCATAATTCCCATATAATGGGAATGTTAAACCTGATGAACGTAGCTTGCCACAGGTTCGCAACTACACACCAAATTTCGATCCCCGTAGGCGTTATCGATACGGCCCACGGACGGCCAGAATTTGCGTTCTTTTACATAGGGCAGTGG
>CAYGHZ010000158.1:0-5272 GCA_964349635.1 uncultured Candidatus Marinamargulisbacteria bacterium | reverse complement strand
TGGAATTACTTATTCTTCAGGTCCCGAATCGCCTCATTTTCCTGCTGGAAAATAGGAATCTTTGAAGAGATCTTGGTAATATCAAGTACCCGCCGTACGTCTTTGGTGGGGCTGAGCAGCACCAATTTGCCATTTTTTTGCATCGCTTTTTTATGGCCTTCGAAAATGGCCCACAGCCCCGACGAATCGATATAACTGACGTTTTGCATATCGACTAAAATTTGAACTTTGCCCTCATCGAAAACCGAATTAATGATATCCACGAAATGCGATTGGTTTTCGATATCCAGCTCGACATTGCCGGAGATCGACTTTTTAGTTTCGTCGTATTCGCTTCCTATTTCCACTTTCATAATATTTTTGTCGATCGGAGTTTTAATGATTTCCATGAATGAGCTCCTTCGGTAAATATTTTGTCAGTACCAATTCCGTTCCTACTTTTGACGTTCGTTTATATTTAACCTGATCCATCACTGATTTGATTAGCAACACCCCCAACCCGGATCCCTCTAATTCTTCAAGATGAATCTCTTCTCCCTTGATCGATCGTTGATCTAAACCCGGTCCAAAGTCCTTGATCGAAACTTCAAGCCGGTCTTCAAAAATATCAAATCGAAAAATAATTTGTCCGTCTTCTCGACCATGGTAAGCATGGTCAATCACATTGGCATGCGCTTCGTTGATTGCCAGCTGTAGATTGAAAATATCACTATGACCGAAGCCCATGTCTTTTGCAATAGTTTCTACCTCCCGTCGAACCATCTTAACGTTCTTTTTTGCACTGGTGGTTCTAAGCTCTTTGACCCGAACCGGAACATCGGAAATATGCTCGAGACTGTGATCATCAATTTTTAGACCCACTATCGTGATATCGTCATGTTGCCCTGTGGGCGAAAAGCTTCTTGCCGCGGTGTAAATGGTCTCGGCAATATGAGACGCCTTTTCGCCCGCATGTTGCTTTATAAGCTGTTTGACGTGCTTTATCCCAAAGGGTTTTCCAGTTTCACTCTTTCCCTCAATCAGGCCATCGGTAAACATGAGAAGGATATCGCCGTGATGGAGATGAATCTTTTTTTCCTCATACGGCGTGTCCTCCAGAGCCCCCACCGGAAAGCCTGCGGTATCTAAGCTGTGGAATTTTCCCTTTGTAAAGAGCAAAGCGGGTTCGTGACCGGCGTTCGTGTATCTGAACAGCATCGTTTCGGGGTTCAAAATCCCGAAAAATAATGGGATAAACCGATTCACGACAGGGTCTCTATAAAGAATGCTGTTAATTCTCTCCAAGGCTTTTTTGGGCGAATCAAAAAGAGTTAAATGCGTATGCAAGATGCTTTTGAGCATGGCCATATAAAGCCCCGCCGGAATACCCTTTCCGACGATATCCGCCACGACAATGCCGATGTTGCCGTTGTCGTATTCAAAAAAATCGTAATAATCGCCGCCGATTTCACGAGCCGGTATGGACACCGCGCCGACGCTCAATCGCTTAACGCGAGGCAGGCGTTCGGGCAGCAGCGTTGTTTGGATGTTATAAGCGACCTTTAGTTCCTGATCCAGTTTTTGTTTTTTTAATGTTTCTTGATAAAAAATGGCGTTTTGAATGGAGGCCCCGGTCAACGCGGTAATGGTGGTTAAGGTGCTGATGTCTTCGGGAAACAGCGGGCTAAGTTTAGAGTCGTATTTTCGGGCGATGCTGACCAGGCCTATTAAATCTTCTTTGAACGTAATGGGGATGCACAGGTACCAATCCAGAAGAATTTTGCTTTTTGACTTCACCTTTGGGTTTTGACTGTAATTATCCACAAAACATATTTTTTTTGTTTTTCTGACATATTCAGAAATGCTTTCGCCGGATCTAAATCGGTATTCTTGCCTGATTTTATCCGGGAAATTGGAATGCACGCGAGTGACTAGATTTTTACCTTCCTTTAATTGAATAGCCCCCATTTCTGCTCGCGCCACATTGAGAATAAATTCGATCAATATGCCAAGCAACGTATCCAGGTCAGGAATAGAGGTCAAAATATCTTCCACCCGCGAAAGAATTTCCAAGCGTTGCGCATTAATACGATTGATTTTTTGAATTTCGGTTTCGTCGCGAAACACGATCACGGTGCCAACCCGATTTTTTTCAACGTCAATGACCGGCGCGATATTGGCTGACAAAATTTTGTTCTGATACATCACCGGTTGGTTTAAAATCGGCTTATTGGATTTTAGAGTTTTAGAATAAAGATCCTGCAGGCCCAGGTCGTTAAGCTTGTCCGCCAACGCGGATTTGTTGTCGGGGAGCGCCAACATAAGTTCGGCCGCGGGATTGATAATTTCGATGTTGTGACGGCTATCCAACATGACTACGCCTTCGGCCATACTCTTGATTAACGAATTAATTTTTGATTTTTCCAACATTTTTACCGCTTTAAGCCGGCCTAGGTGGGACGCCAGTTGGTTGGACATCGTATGTAAAAATGTCATTTCATTTCGATTAAATACATTCTTAGCCGTCGAACAAATACTTAGCAGCCCAATTACTTCTTCTTTAAATACCAAGGGCACATTGGCATACGAGTGAATCGGATCGTCCCTCAATATTTCGGTCAGGGAATAATTTTTTTCTGTCCGAATAACGATCGATTTGGCGTCAAAATCGCGTTTGGCAAAGGGTTTGACCGCCGACAAAATATTCGTCTGAATTTTTTTGATCGTCTGGTTTTTTAACGGCGTGTTTACTCGAGTGATTATTTCTCCATTCGGATGAAAATCCGTTAAGAAAATCACGCTGACGTCAAAGTGAAGTACCCGGTAAAGAGAACCCAGAACCAACGTGATGACTTGGGAATAGTCCAACGAATGGCCCAACGCATTTGACGTTTCATATAATACGGTAAGTTCCAAAATACGGCGCTTGAGGTCTTCTTCGTCTTTTTGAATCCGTTTTTTAAGTTCTTTTTTGTCCGTTAATAAATTTTCGATGCGTTCATGGATTAGCGTGTTATCCAACGCCACCGAAATATTGGAGGCAAACAACTTGGCTTCGCCCAGTTTATGGGGCGAGTCCCAATTTTGAACGAAGATATAGCCCATATCGACTTCGTCTTCCGACGTAAGAATGAGAGACAACGTATTTTTTTCGGAGATAACCACAAAATTTCGCTCGGTGGGATTTTTGGCCAACAAGTCTTTGGTTCGCGCAACCAGCCAATCGGTTTCAACGCGAGACGGCCCGGGCTTTTCTCGTTCGGATTCCAGCAGACGAACCGTGACGCGGCAGTTGGGAAATAGATTTTGAAACCCTAAAATGCACTGTTCAATAATCTCTTCTTTCGAATGCACTTTTTCTTTGAGGCGTTTTGTTATTTCTCCGATCGAAAGGGCCGAAATCATAGTATGGCGAACGCTTTGCCAACGACCGATAAAATTTCTTCAACGTCAAACGGTTTATAAACAACGCCAAAGGCGCCTTCTTTAACAACTTGGGGGATTCGGGAATAATGGGAAGACACCATATATATGGTAGGAAACTTGGCGCTAAGGGACATGTCGATATCAACAATAGCCAGTCGCACGCGCGGATCGTTTAGCCCGGCGGGCGCAGTGACGGTTATGTAGCCTGCTTTTTGCAACAAGAGCCCAAAAATAGAACAGACCGACTGGTCATCATCCGCAATCAAAATAGCGTTTTTCATGGCCCGGTTCCATTATAACCAATCGTAAAATATTTCCTATTTAAAAATCTGAAAATGTGTTGTTATAATGCGACAACTTCCAATGTCTGACGACCAAGAAAAACGAAATATTTTTCCGAAGTGGGCCAACTCCGTGCCACTTTATATACTGATCGGCCTGTTGCTTTTCCTTTCCTTCGTCACCTTTGTTTTTTGGTACTGGTTTTCGCCAAAGAATTTGGAAGTTGGATATGCGCCAAAACAGCCCATTCCGTATAGTCATCAATTGCATGTCAGCCAATTGGGAATGGACTGCCGCTATTGTCACGTTAATGTGGAACGATCGACGGCGGCGACGGTGCCGGCAACCGAAGTGTGTATGAATTGTCACAACATCATAAAGAAAGACAGTCCGCATATTGCCAAGCTGGCGGAAAGTTTTAAGTCGGGAAAACCGATGCAGTGGGTCAAGGTTCATGTGTTGCCGGATTATGTTTATTTTGATCACAGCCGCCACGTCGGCGCGGGTGTGTCATGCGTTAGTTGCCACGGCAGAATCGATCAAATGAAGCGCGTCCATCAAGTCGAGCCCTTGAGCATGAGTTGGTGTTTGGATTGCCATCGCGCACCGGAAAAACATTTGCGTCCGAAAAAATTCGTAACGAAATTGGACTGGAAAGCCGATGATCAGCTAAAAATGGGGCTTCTGTTAAAAGCCGAGCATCATATTAATCCAGGGGAGAGTTGCAGCGTATGTCATCGATAAAGCAATGGCGTAGTTTCGAGCAGCTTGAAGGGTCTAAAGAATCCGAAGAAGCGATGCATCGCGAGTTTCCGGTTGATGCATCCGTATTGGGGCCGGTATCTCGTCGAACGTTTTTGAAATTAGCGGGCGCTTCCGTCGCGTTGGCGGGTGTCAGCGGATGCAGTTTTCGCAGACCCGTACGCAAAATTTTTCCCTACTCAAAAATGCCGGAGTCGTTGATTCCGGGTCGACCCATGTTTTATGCGACAACCATGACATTAGGCGAAGAGGTTATGGGGTTATTGGTAGAAAGTCATGAAGGGCGCCCCACCAAAATTGAAGGCAATCCGTCCCATCCTTGGAGTTTAGGGGCTGCGTCAACCTATCAGCAAGCCTCTGTTTTAGAGCTTTATGATCCGGATCGCCTTAAGGCTGTCGATTGGGCAGGATTTGAACAAGCGCTCAATCGCGAAAAAATGGTGATACTAACCGAGACGTCCATGTCCCCTTCGGTTCATCGGATGTTGGACTCCATTCAGGCAAAATATCCTGAAACGCGAATTTTTCGTTATGATCCTGTGAATCGAGATTCGGCGATTCAAGGACTCCATTCAGCGACCGGCCAATGGCTGACGCCCGACTATCAGTTCGAAGACGCTACTATTGTAGTTTCTTTTGGTTCCGACTTTTTGGCTGGTGAAGTGGGTCAGGTGCGTTACGCGCGATTTTTCGCCAAGCGCCGTGATCCCAATCATCCGCAAGGGATGAATCGACTTTACGTCTTTGAAAATAGTTTTACGCTGACCGGCGCAAAAGCGGATCATCGCATTCGCCTAAAAGCCCAACAACTGGAAGCCGCGTT
>CAYGHZ010000157.1:0-5285 GCA_964349635.1 uncultured Candidatus Marinamargulisbacteria bacterium | reverse complement strand
GTTTTTTCATTATTTCTTCAAGCGCGCCAATTCTTTCTTAAATTCAGCCATTTCTTTTTTCATCTCGGAAAGTTCGGATTTCAGTTCTTTTACGATCGCGGTCGGACTATCCAGCGGTGTTATCGCTACGTTGATCAAGTTTACATCATCGCTAGTTGAGCTACTCCATGCGCGACCCACGACCTGTTCAATCTGTTCGGCGGTCAGTTTATCCGCAGCTACCGCAATTCCCAAACCGTCGTTATTGCCCGAAGGGATAATATAGTCGCCGGCATTTACTTTACCGCGAACCTGAACCGGAACCTGCCCAACGAATGCTACGGCTTCGTACAGATCTTCCTGGCCTTTGCCTTTCCAGTTTCCTAAAACAATCGGCATCGAGCTGATCACCATCATCTTATGCGCACCGACGGTTTTCTTGGTGATCTTGCCTGCAAACACGCCGACAATCTCGCCGCCTTTGATTTTTTCGTTCTTATCCAGGCGAGGCAAATATTCCGCATAGTCCGCTCCGGCGGATTCCAGCTTGATGCCGGAGGCCATGGTGAAGTCGTTTTTCTGACCGCTGATCGCGCCGATGAGTTCGTTGTCTTTTTGGAAGAAGCCGATGTAGTTGTTTTTCTTGTCGGCTTTGGAATTCAAATGAAGTGCAATGCCACCGGCTGTATTTTCTTTGCCATCTTTTCCTTTATATTCGTTCTTGACATCCAATGCGTACTTTTCGTTGTTCCCAATCGCGGCTATGGTTGTACTATGTACTTTAACGGTGTTGGTTCCACTACCGGCTGAGGTTCCGATGTAAATCGTTTCGGCGGGCGTATTGTTTCCGATGTCGATCAGTTTTCCGGTCATGTATAGCGAGCCGCCGGTAGAATCAGTAGAAATGGTGAGTTTGCGACCGCCAATGTCTGTGCTGGAATAGATAGAAGGCGCCTGGGAATTTGCGCTTTGGCCGAATTTGATGAAGCCACCGCCGCCACCCTCACCTGTTCCAACCAAGCGGACAGCGTTGTTGTTTCCACTGACAATCAACTGATCTGTCGCTGCTGTTTGAAAGCCGGATACGCCAATCTGCACCTTGCCTTGGCTGTAGTTTTGCGCGCTGCTTGCGATGTTCCAATTTTGAGTGACTGGTTCCCAGCGGGTTTGAGCATTGTTCCAACCAATGACCTGGTTATTCAGAGGTGGCGTATTTTGCAATGTGCGTTGCTGTAATTTGGTGGAGTTGGTGGAGGGTGCGGTTGGCTCCCATTGGCTGGCTGCGTTGTTCCAACCCAAGATGTTGCCAAGGACCGGAGCGGTGGTAGCCACGGTGCGTTGTTGCAATTTGGTCGCGTTGAAAGAAGGCGCGGTCGGTTCCCATTGGCTGGCCGCGTTGTTCCAACCCAAGATGTTGCCAAGGACTGGAGCGGTGGTAGCTACAGTACGTTGTTGCAATTTGGTTGCGTTAGAAGAAGGATTTGACCATCCCAGCTGGCCGCCGCCGTTTGTAGATAGTATCTGATTTAGGGTACCGTCGGCGTTTGGAAATTTCAGCAAGGCGTTGCCTAGGCGAGTTGATCCCGTTCCCAATGATTGCAAATCAACGTTTCCGTTTGTTCCGGCTTGAAGCACAACATGGGGGTTAGTAGCGTTTCCTTGCAGAAATCTTCCGTCCAAATCAACGTTAGATCCCAGTTTTGTACCGACAATAGGGGCTCCCAGAACAATGGACATGTTGGATGAGATTATCAAATTGCTTCCAACCGACTTAATCCTAAATCCTCTGGTATCCAATTCCGCATTCAGCGAGGGCGCAGTTTCCGAATACAGCCGAGAGTTAACGGAGCTGAATCCAAGCGTTCCATTATTATCCGTTAAGGATAATACTTGCGTTTGCGCACCCTTGCCGGACGGCCAAACGAGGTTAGCGAGCCTGATTTTTTGGCCGGCATTGGGAGTGATAACCAAGTTTTTGGCTGCGATAGACGTAATGCCGTAGCCATTAACGTTGACCGTTGTGCCAAGCTGAACATAGTTACCTGCGTTTGCTGAGACAATCAGATTTCCTTGGGAAGCCCGAATCTGAAATCCGCGGGTATCCAAGTTTGCGTTGAGCGATGGGTTAGAGTCGCCGGCGAGGCGGAAGTTGGCAAATCCCAAATCGCCATTTGCATTCGATAAGGTCAAGGCCTGGCCTACATTTCCTTTTCCGGCTGGCCATCTCAGATTTGCAAGACGAATTCGTTGGCTGGCATTGGCAGTCACTCCGTTGACGCGAACAATACCTCCCAAAGCCACCTGATAGTTGGCATTAGGAGTGATAACGACGTCCGATCCGCTTGTCGTAGTGAGTTGCTTGTTGGTCAAGTCAATGTCGGAATTAAATTTGATTTTTGAATTGGTGTTGGCCTGGAGGGTCACGTCGCCGACGGAGGATTTAATTTGATATCCCATCACATCCAAGTGGAAGTTTAAGCTTGGAGATGGGTCTTGAGAAAGACTCGAAAGATGAGGGGAAAATGACAGATTTCCAGCGTTGTCCACAACCATCGCCTGGCCGTTTTGGCCTCGGTTGGCAGGCCATGTCAGATTGGCAAGCTTGATCCGTTTTCCCACATTAGCGGTGACCGGATTGTCCAATCGAACGCTACCCAAAATCACTTTTCCATTCGCATTAGGGGTAATAATGACATCGGTAGCGAGCGTTGTGATTCTAAACGTATCTACGTTGAGGTCGGCGCCAAGCTTTCCTGCGAGCAAGGTACCGCCGTTTAAGTCAAGATTTCCTCCGGATAACTGAAGTTTGCGAGTCGGGCTCAGCGTGACCAGCAGATCTGCGGCGGGGTTTAACTGAAGATTACCTGCGGTCGTATTTAGGTTGAATCCGGTAGTATTGAGATTGCCACCCAATTGAGGGGCGCTTTCAGATGCCAAAGTCGAAGACAATGCGCCGAATCCAAGGTTTCCGTTGCTATCCAAAACTTTAACAAATTGATTTGTGGCGCCCTTGTCTGCTGGCCAAAATAGATTGGCTAACTTAATTTTTTGACCGGCGTTTGGCGTAATAACAAGCGCGCTTGCTGCGGTCGATGTGATCGAACGTCCGTTGACGTTTAATGTGGCGCCAAGTTGAATGCTTACGTTTGAAGAAATGGCCAAGGGTCCGTTGGTGGAATGAATTTTGAAGCTTCGGGTGTCGAGATGCGCACTTAGGATTGGCGCGGGGTCGGACGCAAGGCTGCTCAAAATAGGACTGAACGCCATATTGCCGGCGCTGTCGGCAGTTAAGGCCTGGGTGCTGCTCGGGCGATTGGATGGCCAAAGCAAATTGGCTAACCGGATTTTTTGACCTGTGTTTGGTGTGATAACCAATGGCTTTGCGGCGGTAGACACAATGTTAATGACGTTGGCGGTAGAGGCTAGAACAATGGAGTTTCCCGCGTTGGCGGATACAATAAGATTTCCGTTCGTATTAAAAAGCTTATAGCCATTTAAGTCGAAGCCCCCTTGTTGTAACTGGACAAATCCGCCTGCCGCCGGGCGAAGGACAATATTTTTATTGGTTGCATTGCCGACAATCGCTTGATTATCGACATTTAAATCGTTACCTAGAACCGCGCTGTAAATTTTATTGCCATTAAGATTTAAGTCAGAGCCCAAGCGAATTTTTGCGCTGGCGTTCGAAGATATTACCAGGTCTCCAACCGTCGATTTGATTCGAAATCCTTTTGTGTCTAATTCGGCATTTAAGGTTGGTGACGGGTCTTTGGAGAGGATTAACGAGCTAAATCCAATATTCCCTGCATTATCAACCACTAGAGCATTATTTGCGCTGCCTTTGCCTGCAGGCCAGGTTAAGTTCGCCAACCGGATTTTTTGACCCGCATTTGGCGTAATAACCAGAGCGCTTGCCGCAGTGGAGGTAATCGGACGTCCGTTGATATTGAGTGTAGCGCCAAGTTGAATGCTGATATTCGAAGAAATCGCTAACGGACCGTTGGTGGAATGGATTTTGAAGCTTCGGGTGTCAAGATGCGCGCTTAGCGTTGGGGCAGTGTCTTGCGCCACACGAGAAATTAAGCTGACAAACCCTAAATCGCCGTTGGCGTTGGATACGGAAAGCGCCGTTCCGACGGCCCCTTTATTTGCCGGCCAGTTGAGATTGGCCAATTTGAGTTTTTGACCTGCATTTGGAGTGATAATCAGATCGCTTCCGATCGACGTAATGCGTTTGCCGTTAACATTGAGATCCGTTCCTAATTTGACATAGGTGTTAGACGAAACGACGAGGTCGCCAACAGTGGATTTGATCTTGTATCCGCGAGCGTCCAGGTCCGCTCCGATCACCACGCTGCCATTCGGAACCGTGGTCGTAATCGGATAACTGTTGACGTTCAACGGGCCGCCGAGGGCCGGGGCCAGATCTTGGTTAAGCGAAATAAAGTCCGAAATAGGAGAAAGCGCCCATTGCGTTCCCGTCCATCGCAATGTCTGTCCCACTACGCCGCCGCGATATAAACCAAATTGACCGCCCGCGTCTTGTACAAGACCCATATTGGGGCTTGCGGAAATGGGGAATGTGCCCGCGATCCATTGACTGCCGCTCCATTTCAACGCGCTACCTAGTACCGGGCTTAAGGTTCCGATAGGAGTGCCTTGAAGCGATGTGGCGTTCGCCGCCGCCGATACCGACGATACCCATTGCAGGCTGGCGCCGCCTGGTTTTACCGAAAGTACATAGTTCCCGCTGGCAGGACCGTAGGCCGGAATATCCGACAAATCGGAAGATTTCACAAAACTTTTGGTGTGGGTGTTCGATGTTACGGCTTCGACGCCGGTTCCGGCTGTGTTGACTCTTAGAAGCCAGCTTTTTCTAGTTGAATAAGAAGAAATATTCGGAGATACATCGTTTAACTGAAGAAACGTTTGCTTATCGTCCGCCGCATTTTTGTCCCAAGCGCTAGTGTTAACCAGCTTGATTTGACTGGTGGATGAATTTCGAAGGACCAGCGAGGATTGTGTTAAATCGGTTTCCGTTGGAAGGGCAGTAAAGCTAACATTTCCTGTTGCAGTTAATCCGGACAGTGTTCCTACATTGGTAATATTGGGGAAGCTTCCGACTAAGTTCACATTATTAATATTGCCGGTTTGAAGCGTGCCGACGATTTTGCTGGCGGAGATATTGCCGGCGATGTGTTGGTTTTGGATCACGCCCACTTTGATCATGTCGCTGGTAATTAATTGATTAGGAACTTGGGTGGCGATGATTGTTCCGGAAAATGCGGAGACGTTGGGGGTATTGA
>CAYGHZ010000156.1:0-5286 GCA_964349635.1 uncultured Candidatus Marinamargulisbacteria bacterium | reverse complement strand
AACCTATTCTCTTGGGACGGACGCGCCACAAGCGGCATTTTAGCCGATGGGAAATATAGTTATAGTCTGTATTTACAGGACGAAGCGGGCAATATGTCCAAGGCGGTCACCGGTTCGGTAGCGTATGACACGTTTCCTCCTGCCGTCACGGTTCAGGAAGGTTTAGGTGCGAAACTTTTTTCACCGAGCCTGAATAAACTCGACCTACATATCCTAAGCAACGAACCCGCCACATTTTCTTACACAATTTCAACGTCAAACAACGTCGTTTGGAGATCATCCGTCAATCGAGCCTCGACTCAAAATATTTTGACTTTGGATAGCACCCAAAAATTGGCGGATGGCCGTTACACGGTTTTAGTTCGAGCCTTCGACCAAAAACATTTGGAGACCTCGGTCAGTTTTAACATCATTGTAGATACCCAAGCGCCGGTCATCGCCTCAAAGAGCAAACCCACCTTCTCGGCGATCAATTCAACATTTAGCTACGAATTCACGGTCAATGAACCAGGCTTTGCATCCATTGACTTTGCCGGAAAAACCGTCACACAAAACGTCTACGCCGATACCAATAACCATTTACTCATGTCCTCGCAGGGCGTCAGCGACAATATTTACATCGCTCTTCTATCCGTCGCAGATTTAGCGGGAAATGTATCCGCAAACAACGTGCCGCTGATCGTCGATCGCAAGCCGCCGCAACTTCAATCGTTTGTCTTGCCGACCGACATCAATCTAACGACGGCAAATATCATCAGCTATCAGGCTACTGATCGATCGGCTATTTCCGGGGTTTTATCGATTCTAAACGGTCCGGTCTTGGCCAGTTTTCCTCCTAGCAAGAATCTAGATATTCGCCCTCTCATTCCAACCATGGAAGACGGCTATTACGTCATGGTGCTAACGCTTTCCGACGAGGTGGGCAACTGCACGAGTGTGACGCGATCCGTGGCCATCGGAAAGAATCCGGTGCTTATTTCCTGCAAATCGGTAGGTCCGGTATCGCTGGTTAAATCGCCGGTTACTGCGGATTACACGCTTTCTAACGGGAAGCTTCAAAAACTCCGATCCATAACCGTTAAACTTAACGGCTCCACTCTCAAAACCGTTCCGACAATCGGTAAAGGCTCGGTTGTCTTAGATGACAAGACGTTGCCAGATGGCGTTTACACATTGGCGTTTGAGGCTGTTTCCGAAGTGGGCATTGCATCCACGTTCAACACGACGGTGGATATCGACCATGCGGCTCCCGCAATAACCGCGATCGACGCTCAGCGCAATCCGTTCAACTACGGATCGCCTCTGGGAATCAAGGTCACCGGAACCGACCGCACGCAAAAATTGGGCTCTGTGCAATTGTTTTATCAAAACCAAGTTGTCGCCCAAACGAATTCTATTCCGGGAACGGAAGTGCTAGTCACATTCAATGGCCTGATCCAAAACAAAAAGTTAGCCGACGGTAGTTACACGCTACAGGCTGTTTTGTCCGATAGCGTTGGCAATACCACAAGTCGAGACGTGACATGGGTCATTGATACCACTCCACCCACGTTGACCCAAGTCACCGCCAACCCGACGGTCATTTCGCCGGATGGCGACGGCGTCAACGACGTAGCGACATTGGGTCTCGCGTCCAATGAAGCCGCCCAACTTAAAGTCGAATTGATGAATGACAAAGGCTTGGTATTTCGGACGATGACAAGCTCCGAATACAAAACAAATTGGTCGCTCGCTTGGGATGGGTATTCCGAAGCCCAAGAAGTCAAAGACGGAACCTATGCGATTAAAACAACACTCACGGACAAAGCCGGAAATATCACCGTCGCCAATCAGGGGGCCGTTCTCGTAAGTAATGCGTTACCCTCCATTGGCCATGTTCGTTTTTCTCAAGCCAAACTATCTCCCTCTCGCCCGTTCGATATCACGTTTGAAGTGCCGTCCGATGGAAAAGTGTCCGCCAACGTCCAAGACGTCAGAGGCAAATTAATAGCAACGTTGGCCGTCAATCAACCCGTCCTGAAATCCACCGGCGGCAAATTGTCATGGAACGGAAAAGACACCCAAGGCAACACCGTCCGGGACGAAACATTCACCTTGGTCATTACCTATATGGATCACTTTGGTCGGACGCCTAAATCGCCGTATTTGGATGGTATTGAGGTTGATGGCACCGCGCCCTTTATTATCGACGCCAAGTTGACTAAACCGGTGATTTCATCCGGATTGATGGATAATCTTGGCCTTACCTATTCCACAAACGAACCCGCAAGCGCAAATTTGACGGTACTGAATACGACTGGGAAGCCATTAGCGCCTGGTGTCTACCAGTTGGCGCTCTCGCTCACCGATGCGTTCGGTAACTCCCGGCAGCAGTTGTTTCCATTCTCGGTAGTAGCCTTTGCCAAAGCATCCATTCAAGCCGATCAAGCCTATTATTTATTTAGCCCGGATGGCGACGCCATTAACGAAACGATTCAGGGCAAGGCCACCGTTTCGGGCAGCGGCGTTCCATCCGCAAGCATTCAAATCAAAAATGCGTCCGGCCGATTAATCAAAGAGTTGTCCAACCCGTTTGAATGGGACGGAAAAGATCTGCGGGGCGACATGCAAACGGAAGGCATTTACACGCTTTCGCTGACGGTCTCCGATGCGCTTGGTAATACAGCCGCACAACATGTTCCGGTGTATTTGGTCACGCAAAAAGCAAAATTAAAATTTCAGGACAGCGGCCATTTCTACTCGTTTAACGGCGACAGCGTTCAAGATACTCTTCGTTACAGCTTCGATGTGGTTTATCCCGATTTGCTGTATCAAAACGATCTTTATGGCAAAACGGTGAATCTCAAAGCGCAGATTATTCAAAACACTCGCGTAGTCAAAGAAGAAATTCTAAAACTGAATGACAAATACTCCGGGACTTTCGATGGACAAGGACTGGCTGAAGGTCCGTTTTCATTGGTCATTTCCGGCGAAGCCAATGGCCGCGTCCAGGTAGCCACCGTGTCAGGTAATTATGTGAACGACGTCACCAAGCCAGCGATTGGTAGCGTCAAAAGCCAAACCATCTTCAAACAAGCGCAGGCCGAACTTTCAATCACCACCACTGCCGCAGATGGCATCGACTTTTACGATAGCCAAAGCGTAAAAATGGTGACCGTAACCACACCAACAGGTTCCGCTGTGATCAGCACGCCGATTTCTCTCACGCGGGAAGGAAATAACATTTTTTCTTATGTGTCGTGGGACAACGCCGGAAACCAGACCGCGACGCAAAGTGTGACTGTAGTCTTAGATACCACGAAACCAAAACTATTAACGGCGGCGACGGTGAGTGACAGCCCACTTTTATCCGAATCGCCTTCGCTACCTATCGTAAAAAAAGGAACGTACAAACTGAATCTGGCGTATGACGAATCTCTCGATCCCGGGACCGTTTTGGATGTCCGGCTCAAAACCGCCAATGGACCGGATATCGTCGTTAAAAACGGTGTTTATGAAATTACTGATTCAACAGTCAACGGTAGTTACGATCTGGTTATTTCCAATCTAACGGATCTGGCCAAAAACGAAACGACCGTCACACAGAAAAATGTCGTGGTCGCAGATACGGTAGCGCCCGTAGTGCCGGTATTGCAAAACGCAAAAACCCTGATCAATTCCGGCGACTACTCAGATTCAGTGATCGCCGAAACCGGATCAAAAATCAGGATATATCAAGACGGTGTTTTGGTTCCGTCCGGAACCTTTCATATGACCGAAGGCCGTCACATGATATCCGCGACCGCAGAAGACGCTGCGGGAAATGTATCGCCGACGATGAATCACGGAATCACTGTCGATTTGACGCCTGTGTCGTTGCGTTCGGATTCTGTTGCGGGATTGAGTTTCTTGAAGGCTGGAAAATACACCGGAGCCTTTAATTTTAGCGAACCGATTAAATCCGGTTTTTCCGTTGCACTCAAGTCCGGCAGTTCAGCGATTCCGGTAACCGCCGATGGTAGTTTCGAAATAACGGCGCAAGTTGCAAATGGCAGCTATCATTTCGAATTCTCAACTATCAGCGACGAGGTCGGCAACATTTCAAATTTGGTGTCGACCAAAAACTATGTCGTGGATACTGTTGCGCCAGCCGTTCCAACGTTGATTCAAGCGAAATCGCTGGTTAACAGCAGCACCTACTCTGACACGATCCAAGCCGAAGGCGGCGCTACCGTTCGGACGTTAGTCGATGGGGTGTTGATTGACACTCGAATCAGCCAGGGTAAGTTTGACTATACGTTCACGTTGCCCGAAGGAAAACATACCATTACTGCGGAATCTCAGGACAGCGCAGGCAATATCTCGGTCACAATGACCCAAGCCATTGTCGTCGATCTGACTGCGAATAAATTGGTATCGGATTCCATTTCCAATCTTGCTTATCTTAAAGCTGGAACTTATGCCGGGACTCTTACTTTTGCCGAAGCGCTAAAAAATGGCGTGATACCCACCGTAACCTTAAAATCCGTTACGACATCGCTTCCAGTCACTGTAACGAGTATTGACGGAGCACAAGTCAATCTTTCTCTAACCGTGGCGACTAGTCTGGCCAGCGGCGCCTATCATTTTGAAATTTCCAACGTGAGCGATCCGGCTGGAAACCTGACGGGTTTGAATTCGGCGACGTCCTATATAGTCGATACCGCCAATCCACCGGCGCCGATTCTTGTTCAATCCAAAACGCTGATCAACAGTTCGACCTATCACGATACGCTCAAAGTAGAAGCCGGAACGTTGATCAAAACGTTTGTCGACGGAAAATTGGTCGACAGTCGCACTGCCCCATCGTCGCAGTTCGACATCACATTTACTCTTTCGGAAGGCAAACACATCATCACGTCGGCGGCTCAGGATTCAGCCGGAAATATGTCGTCGCTAATGAGCCATGACATGGTCGTGGACTTAACCCCGATTGCTCTGGTTTCTGATTCTATCTCAGGACTCACCACTCTCAAGGCCGGAACTTATACCGGATCATTTGTATTTAGCGAACTGCCCAAGCCGGGCTACTCCGTTATTCTCAAGTCTGGCAATGCCTCCATACCTGTGGCTGCCGATGGTCGTTTCAAGATTGCCGCGCAAACCGTCAATGGCAGCTATCATTTTGAATTGTCGAACGTGACCGACGAATCGGGCAATGTCTCACACTTGATTTCGACGAAAAACGTTGTTGTGGATACCGTTTCACCTGTTGCGCCAAGCCTAACTCAAGCAAAAACCCTGATTAAGAGCGCGACCTATCAAGAC
>CAYGHZ010000155.1:0-5351 GCA_964349635.1 uncultured Candidatus Marinamargulisbacteria bacterium | reverse complement strand
CAACTAAGTAGCAAATGATTAATCGTTAACTTTATTTAAAAGGAGACCTATTGAAATGAAACCGAATCGCCTCTCAATATTCACTTTCGCCATCGTGGCCATTGTGTTGACGAGTTGCTCAAAGATCACCAATCCTTCCAACGACAAAGGCCCATCAGTTCCAGCTTCGGACATCATCACCCGCATCGACATCAAGGATGGCGACGTCATCACATTCCAAAGCTCGTCAGGCAAGTTAACTCAAACCTTTACAAAAGTAGATTCGTCAAGCAACTCTGAATCATTTGCGGTGGTGGAAAAAAGGGGAACCTCCGGCCCTGAACAGTTCCGCATTACTCAAACCACGGCCGGGATCTATTTTCTTGACACTTCGGAAGCCGGATTGCCGGTTTTTGTGGAGTATCCCTTAACCGTAGGAAGACAGATTTATATGGGTGCGTTTACGCTGGAAGTCAAATCCTACGAATCTATTCGGATAGGCACAGCCAATTATTTATGCGCAAGGGTGGAAGGTCGAAGCCCTCACGGAAGTAAACTGACGGTATACATTAACAAAGATATTTTTGTCGCCAAAATGGTGCTTGAAACAGGGTCCAATACCTATCAAGAGGTCTTTGAATCACGAACCCGGCAAGCGGCCTATGTCAGTCAAGTAAAAAATCTGGACTATACTGCAATCGACGCCGAATACAGCGCTTATCTGAACAAACTCGTTATTATTTCGTCAAAACCAAATCAACTTCATATCATCGATCCTGAAACCAAGGCCGAACAGATAGTTTTGCTACCGCAAATCCCACTGTGTTTGGCTCTGGACAAATCCGGTCGGTATGCCGCTATCGGATATGATGGGTGGGTTTCAACCCTTGACCTCAGCAACATCGGAAGCCTTAAGAATTTTGCATCCGGCGCTTCTGTGAAAGACGTGGCGATTAAGCCTCCCTTCGTCTATTTTGTAGCCGCCGCTCAAAATGAAAACAGTGGGCTGGTCTACACCCTCGATTCCAATTCGGGCGTCAAGAATACAGATTCAAATTGGCGCAACCGAAACGTGTACAAGATAAGCCTAGACGTAAGCCAGGATGTATTAATGGCTAATTCGTATTCCAACTTTTTAACGTTCAGCGTCACCGGAAACATAGCTCTTTATCGAACGGAGTCGCGTACTACCGATACTGATGGAGGCTTTTGGCTTACCGAAGAGGGGGCAAAAACAGTGGTTAAATCGGGAAACGTCTACAATAACTCCGATTTTTCATATGCGGGCAGATTTTCAGAGTTATCAACGGTACAATCCGCCAGCCATTCCGTCATCTTGAAAAAGCTATTCATCATCCCCAAAAGCTTGAGTTCCTACGGTAAATCGGTTGGCGACTCTATTCAGGTCTACGATGACCAGTATCTCGCCTTCGAAAGAACTATCGCGATTCCCGACATGATCGCGAATGGCAGAAAGAAAGCATACGGAAAATATGCGTTTGCAAGCACCGATGGAAAATCGCTTTACGTTGTTGTCAGTACCGTCGATAACTACTATAGCCCCAGCGACGCTGTGCCTGTTTATGGATTCGCAAAATTGTCGGTCGAGTAGCCAAGCGATTTAGAGTCTACCCCAATGGGGGTATTGGCGAATTAACTAAACCAGGGGAGGTGGAGCTCAGTTTACTTCCCCTGGCGTTCAATTTCTTGGTTGTATAAATAAACTGCATGGCCCATGTCCCTCTGTCCGTTAAGGTCTTCAATGAAAGCCCATAAAACAAAAACAACTCCAATGCCGAGATAGAGAGAGTTACTCTGGCCGATGCCCGCGCCAATGAAAGCGCCGGCCGGAATTGACAGTCCATACGCAAGGAGCATTTTATTTTTAGAATCCTCGGCCTTCTGATAAGCATCCGGGACAGGTTTTAGCGCTCTCTGGAGGCTATCGGGGAAGAACCATCCCACAGAATAACTTTTGTCAGGCTCAAACTCATAAAAATAATCATATCCCAGCAACGCTGGCTTTAAGCCTATCTTACCTTTTGAAAGCAAAGAAGCATTCAGACTATTTGAATTATCTATTTTTAAGTATTTTGGCACAGGATCCTCCGCTCCAATAATGGCGATTGAGAGCAACAGAGGAATCACAGTCAAAACGAAATATTTGCCTATCATTTTATTTCCTCCCTCCGACACATAAAAATGCCACATTAAGATTTTTTTTTAACTTTAATTTAAGACTACCCGATTTTTCATGTCCTTTCTCCTATGGTATCCTTTATGAAAATCATTCTTGAAGGAGAATTTATGAAAAAAGCGCTTTTAATTTTGGCAGTCCTGCTAGGACTTGGTTCTTCCTCTTACGGCTTTGCTACCCTTGTTAGTGCGATTAAAGGCGGAGATACAATTTCATTCAACAGCAACCTTACCGACGTAGACGTCTATATAAACGACCAAATGGTTGGCAAGATTATGAACAGTGGGTTTAGCTATAAGGTGAAGCGTGACGGCGCTCCGAAAATTTTTGTATTCAAGAAACCTGGGTATAAAAACGTTAGCATCACGTTAACGACGTCATTTGACAATATGTTTTGGGGGAATCTACTTATTGGGGGTAGCCTTGGATCGTCAACGGACAGTTGGTTTACAAACAACTCTCAGGAATACACGCCCAATCAATTCTTTATTCAGATGGAAAAGGTCTAAGTTGCGTTGAACTGGCAAAACCGAACGTTATGGATGGTTTTGCCAGTTCTTTTTTTTGTTCCTACCTGCCTGTTTGCATCCGATCGCAAAATAAGTTCCTCTAATGCTTTTGAGATTATTCAGTTCACCCTTTTCAATTACGATAATCTTATTGCGGATAGTTACGAAAAAGCGAACGACTATATCGAACATCTTACCTATCTGTTAAGCAAAAATACAGGCTATCCGACCGCTAATTTCGTGCACTTCCTAAATAGCCGCGAGATGAAAGAACAACCCCGTCCTGTGTCCTATCTTGTCATTCTCAATAAAAAAACGAAAGAACTATCGCGCCACTATTTCCTGGATGATTAAATGGTTTGTTTTTTTTTATTTTGTTCTTTCTTCAACATGTGTTGCAGAAGAAATTTATCAAACTCGTTATTGGCTTAACTTACTTTATTACGAAAAATCAGGTGACCGATATCAAAGCCTCGCCGATGATGACAGTTTTTTCGTGGCTGGCACGTCTGCAAAAACGGATCCTAAGCTAGAATACGAAGCCTCGGTTAAGCTCGCCAACAGACAAGATCCGGGATTTAGGACAAAATTCCCGCTTCGCTACAAATTTATAGCCAGGTTTAATGCGTTTCCATATTTGCCCCTTGTTACGCCAAATGAAGATATTGTTTCGGCGATGGTCGTGTTTCCAAATCGCTACATGGCCAATCCGGCGTCTATGTTCGGTCATATTTTCTTCATTTTGAAGTCACGACATGGTCTGATGGACAGTGAAATTCTTCATTATCTTGCCGACACTTCCGGAACGGATGAATACGCGTACGTCTTCAACGGACTGACAGGTCGATTCAAAGGACGATTTTTAAGCGAGCCTTACTTCAAGAAGATCAAAGAATATAACTTTGTCGAAGACCGCGAAATCATTTACTACGATCTAAAATTGACCCCTGATCAAATCGAAAATCTCCAGCTTCATGGCCTGGAGCTCCGTCAAACGTATTTCGATTACTACTTTTTAGACGAAAATTGCGCATTTTTTACTGGCAAATTGCTTAATGTTATTTTAACCGAGGACATCCTAACTCGCAGCCCGCTTGTTTTTCCGTCTCAGATCATCAATACGCTTATTGAAAAGTCGCTGCTTACCAACGAATATCGGAGAAAACCTAGTACGAAGGAGTTTAATGAAAACTTCCATCGGCTGAATGCGGAGGGACAATCAGAAGTTGTCGATCTCATTTTGAAGCCCACTGAAAATGTTCGGTGCGGCGAGGAAGTTCTTAAGACTTTTCTCTATATTTCTGAACATTTGATCAATACTCAAAGCCAACTTGCGGACACGATTCGGCAAAACCGGATTCAGGCCTACAAGAGATTAAGCGCTGAAGCGAGAACCGAGATCCGACCCGCCAACGTCAAGCAAACTTACGTTTTGCCAATTAGGTCGAAAGGAGTGAGCGTCGCTTACGGGCTACCGAATCAGTGCTCTTTTTCTTACAGGCCGATCTACTATGGCGAATTTGACTCCTTTGGCGATCAGGAAATAAAAAAAATGAATTGCTTGGCGCCGCGTTTGATTTTACAGCCCACCCGACCTCCTTTGGTCGAGATAACCCTGGCCGATCTCGTAATACTTACACAACACAATGTCGTCTTGGGCACGTATTCTTGGAGGCTGAAGAGCGCATTAGCCTACCGACAGTCGCTTCTTGCGGACCAGTCTATTGAATTGGGGCAGGCGTATCCTTTCCTTGATGGACTGACCTTTGGATTTCTTGGATTCAATCTCGCCAGCTACGATCCGATCATCGATCGCGAACTTAACGCGCTGATTTTCCGGCCTTCGTTGAGCTTAGGGGTTGAGACTCCGCTATATTCCGACACGTCGAGCGCAAGCATTGGCTATGATTATCGATTCGGCAAAAATTATCTGATGGCGAAAATCTCCTTAAAAGCGCTCGATCTTGTTCACCAACTCAGCTACGTGCGAACCGAAGATTTTGACGGATGGCGTTTGTCGGCCACTTCCATTTTTTAGCTCTCAATGTTTAATCGGCCGCCCCATCCGCTTCCGGGGCTTGCCATGCGCGTTTAAATCCAATTTTGCCTTGGGATTAACGTCGTCGTCCGAATCGGCTAAAAATCGGGACGTGCCGACAATGACGTAATCGATCTGCTTGCCTTCCCTCAGATAATCTTGCGGATCGCTCATATACCGCTCAACCCAAAAATCGTCTCCCTGGCGTACCACAATCAATTTTCCGATTTTCTTGGGCTCATGGACAAACGGACGCACGTAAAGCTGGTCGCCTTTGGCAATCAAAAACTCCGGATAGTCTTTGTCCGCCGTGACGAAGACGGAATAAAGCTGTTCGGAGAAATGGTACGACGGCGGAATAAATTGATGATCCATCAGTTCATCCATCGAAACCCGCAAGATGTTCGAGATGCGAATCAGCGTATCCGCCCGAAGATTCGTGTGACCATGCAAAATAAACAACACTTCGTTACGCGACACGCCAAAATACTGGGCCAATTTTTCATTCGAGTATTTCAGGTTTTTTTTCAGGAGCAATACCGCGTCTTTTAAATTCATAAAGCTATTTTAGCACAAGCGCCCGCCAAATAAAGATTTTAATAACTTATACTAATAAAAGGGTATAAAT
>CAYGHZ010000154.1:0-5520 GCA_964349635.1 uncultured Candidatus Marinamargulisbacteria bacterium | reverse complement strand
CTTCAAAGCAGCACGACTGGCGGCAAACAGGACAAGACCGTCGTCGGGAAATTTAATCAATTCTCGAAACCGTATGAGATTGCCTTACAACCCAAGGGATTAGAAGCGCTGACCACTAAATACGATTACACGGTGTCCCTTGAGATTGCGTCGGTGACCGATCCTATGAGTCGAATCACACGTTACGGCTACGATGAAATAGAGCGGCTGACTGAAGTATCGAAGCCGGATGGCAGTAAACAGACCATCGTTTATGACGACGGTGCTAATACTAAGATTGTCACCGATGAAAACGGCCATATGACACGCTATAGTTATGACGGCCGGAACAACTTAATTCAGGTTCGATTGCCGAACTACACCCCCGCAGTTTATTCCTATGACGCGCTCGATCATCTGACAGAAATCCGTGATTTGCGCGGCGTCAAAACCGTCCATACCTATGATTCTTTGGGCCGCCTCACGGACACCCAATTCCAAAATGGAACCGATGAGAGTTTCAGCTATGATCTCGCAAGTAATCTCGCTAGCCGTACCGACGCCAACGGCAATACGACCCGATACAACGGCTACGACAGCCAGAAACGGCCCAAAACAGTTTCCTATGCCGATGGAACCGAGTTTACCTGCGTCTATGACGCCGACTATAAAGGCAAGCTGTCGCAGCTAAAAGTCGCCGGTAAAGAATCGCAAGATGTTCGGTACAGTTACGATGTGTTTGGCAACGTCATCAAAGAAGACAAAACGCTAGGCGGCGAAACGTTTTCGATTGACTATCTTTACGACGACACCGGCCTTTTATTAAAAGAAAAAGACCCGCTGACGGGCAAATGGCAAGAAAATGAATATGATAGTCTTGGTCGAATTACGAAAATTTCGTATCCGATCAACGGAACCGTTCAAACGATTGCAAATGATTTTCTGTACAACAAGGTTAATCTTCTTGAGGGCTATCGCTTGCCGGCCGCTAACATTGCCAATACGCTTCGCTATGACTCCAATAATGACCGAATTACGCAAATCGAAGTCAAAGGTCCGGAATTTGATTCGGCTAAGGACGGTTTCCACCCGCCTGCTGGAGCCTCGCCAGAAACCGGCCTTTATTTCCGTCACACCTATACTTACGACTTAGCTGGAAATCGGCTGACAACTCTGCAAAAAGAATTCGACGGGATGGAGTATCTGCAAAGTTATGGCTACGATACCTCGTGCCAACTCACAGAACGAACTTATGGAGCGAAGGGCCAGCCCAACCAGAAAAATATCTATGAATTCGACGCTCAGGGAAATCGCACAAAAACCATCTGGCCTTTTCAGACCACCATGCAAAAAATTGCGAATGACTCTAATCAAATCACCGAAAGCTGGAATACCCGCGAAAAAGGCGATGCGGCGTGGTGGGAATTTAGTTACGACAAGAACGGAAATTTGACTCAGAAAATTCAGAAAGACCAAACCCACACGTTTCGGGATCAGGTGTATCAATGGGATAACCGGAACAATTTGATCGGATATGTGAAAGACGGACAGGTCAGCCAAACGAATCGATATGACGTCGGAAATATGCGTTACGAACGTAAAACTCCCGAAGCGACAACCCGGTATTTTTATGATGCTGCCCAACGATTGTTATCTGAACGTTCCGGCGCTGAGAACGCGAGCTTTATTTATCTTGGAGCCAATCGAGTTGCTAAAGTTGAAACGAAAAACGGTCAAGATGTAGTGAGTTATTACCACAGCGATGCGGTGGGTACGCTGGTGGCCATTAGCGTCTTTACCGCCAATGAACCAAAGCCGAAGATGAATCATTATTACACCGATCCTTGGGGTGGATTGGATCAGACTGAGGAATGGCGGGGGTTAAATCATCCAAGGGTGTATACGGGCAAGGAACTCGATGAAGAAACCAACCTTCTTTATTTTCATGCGCGATTCTACGACCCTGTTGGCGGACGGTTTTTGGGGCATGATTTGGTGGCCGCTCAGCACTCCGATCCTTTAACCCTTAATCCTTATTTGGGAATCCGAAATAACCCGATTCGCTATGTGGACCCAGATGGTCAAAATTTCTGGGATGCGCTCGACTTTGCATTCTTTGCGATGAGCCTGAGAGATTTTACAAAAGATCCTGGATTTATGACTGCGGCAGCATTGGGCTTAGATACCGTAAGCCTTTTACCGGTAGTGCCGTCGATGGGGTCGGTGAAGTTGGGGGTTAAGGCTGCGGATAAAGTCGGCATCAATATGAAGCATATTTTTCATGGGGAAATTAATGCGGGTGGGAAGGCGACAGGGTTTCATCATCGAGGGGCGGAGACGTTTGCGAGAATCGATAAAATTGTTCAGCCAGCGAATAAGATGGGGGTATATGAAGCTAAGGTAAGTGTTAAAGCTGGTGGTGATTGGTTAGCAAAGAAAAGTACCTCGACATTCTTCCCTGATAGCTGGTCCAGGTCCCAGGTCTTGTCAGAGGTTCGCGGGGCGTTTGGGAATCAAACCTTATTAAAAGGAAATTATTGGGAAGGCCTATCCCCCTCCGGTCTAGAAATAGGAGGATATCTGAACAAATGGGGAAATATCAACACAGCTTATCCGAAACTAGAGTAAAGGAGCATACAGATGAAAGTTCGATTTCTTATAAATAAAAATAGATATCGGAACGCGGAGAATGCTGATGACCATCCTCTTTCTTGGCCGTTAGCATTATTTATCAGAACGGATGTCCAAGCCGCACCCAACTATTGTCGGGAGCTCATTCAAGAAGTAGAAAATGCAAAACGAGGCGTCGGCGAACCTTTTGAAGGTGTAGGTAATTCGTGTTTCCTAAGCATTTCTCCAAAAGGAGTTTATATAAAAAACGAATATGACGAATCGTTGCCAGCGGTGGAACTGAGCTTGGATCAATTTAAGCAGGTGATTGAGGCTTGGCTAAAGTTTATTGAAGGCTCCGGTGAGCCTGTGGAAATTGAGGTTAAGTGAAATGAAAATTTTTTGGAAGAGTTATTTTGGCAAGAAGCCAGGTGCGCTATTGCTCCTCATTGGCAGTTTGATGCTGTTGCCCTCATGTTCTGCAATCAAGAGCGCAATTGAATCTTCTTCGAAGCCCTCATTGTCAAAGATAGGAGCCTTGCATGTTACCTATAAATCAGAAATGTACATCGGGGAAGCAAATTCTATTCAAATTTTCTTGGCAGATCATGATGTGTCAACGGCCAATTGGTCAGTTTCTGACAGCCTAATAGCAAGCGTTAGCACAGGAAATTCGATCGTTACCATCAGAGGATTGAAAGAGGGTACGATAACGATCAATGTCAACGCAACCTCAATTTATTACGAAGGAATAACTACCAAATCGATTCAAGTAAAAGTCCAGAAAATTACGACAAAAGCTTATGTGGAAAATTTGCGGACAGAGAGTCTCAATAGTGAAAACGAAAGCGGAGCGTATATCCATATCAGTTGGAATCTTAAAAGCAGTTCTATTTCTGGCAAAAGCCTAACTGGTTCTAAGTTACGGAGGTCTACCACGACATATCCAATAGACATAACGGACGGAGTAGAAATTCCGATCATTTTTTCTGGTACGGTCTGGGAACAATATCCCTACTCATCGGGTAGTTATTACTACACCTTATTCATAAGAAATGAGGACGGATGGCTGGATATCCCTTTAAATTCAAAAATTACAATAGAAGATTTTACACCGCCATCCAACGTAACTAATGTGCAACTTTCCAATAGTTACAATAACGGCAAAAGACAAATTAATGTTTCTTGGGAAAACCCTACGGATGTCGATTTGGCATATGTGACAGTAACACGTCTCCGTTATATGGAAGGTACCAATGGCTCAGTGTCTGGCTACCTGAACCCCGTAATTATATATCAAGGACTAGGTAATTCTTTGATCGATTCTGATTTTCTTTTGGACGAAACATACTATTACCAAATAAGAGCGTACGACAAAACTGGAAACGTAAAGTTTACCAGCCCTTTTTACAAGATTTTGCCAAACCATTAGCAATCCATAAGGAGAAAAAAATGAAAAAACAAACACTAATTCTAGGAATATCTTTAATATTCACCTCCTCTCTCTTTGCAGGTGACTTGAAATACGGTTTCAAAGCCGGACTCAATTACGGCGGGTTTTCGGGCAATGGAAACGATGTTCTAAAAAACTCAATGGGATTAGGAAATCAATCTCAACTTGGCTACGGAGTCGGCGGCCATTTGGAATATCAAATGACCGACATCTTGTCGCTATTTCCAGAGGTCAACGTCGTCATTCGCAAATCCAAAGGCTCCAAAGACGTTGGGTCAACAACAAACGAATCGGATATTACACAAATCAATTTGGAAGTCCCCATTGTTCTCAATTACGTGGCGCTGACAAATTGGAACCTCTACAGCGGTGGATACGCCGGCTTCAATCTCTCCAACCATAGCTCGGCGAAAAACTCTTCTGGTTCGTTTGACCTCAGCATTAAGCAAAACGTGGATTATGGAATCATTTTGGGTAGCGGATACCGCTTGGATAAATGGGTTTTTGATGCTCGCTATGTTTTAGGACTTTCCAACTTCGTTAAAGAAGTGAAATTTGGATCGGCAACGCCGCAAACTAATTTGGATTACAAGCAATCCTCAATCGAATTTTCCGCAGAGTACAGCTTCTAAAAAGGACATTAAAAGATAGAAAATGAATACTCAAATCAAACATTGGTTATGGAAAGGCGCCGGGATCTTCTTGATCTTAGGAAACCCCTTGCTTTTTGCGGCCTCTCCTTCGCAGACGCCATTCAATAGCCATTTGCAGTTTGGAATTCATAATGCTGCCGAAAAATCGGTGGTTGTGCGCACATCACAAGGCAGCCTTGTCCGAAAAGACGCGGTGCCCGGTGGTCAAGATTGGCAACATACATACGGTTTAAAAATCGTCTCCGGCAACGTACCCGCGGTTACATTAGTCGATCACGCAGAAGATGCTACTTTTCAAGGAAAAGCAAACACGAAAGAACTGCCGGTTCATAGTTCATCGCTGTGGGGAACCCCTATTATCCCGGCTTCATTTTCAATCGCGGGCGCATATCGATCCCTAACCAACACCACCAACGTGCGGGTTAAATGGGACGCGCCAACCGAAAATATCTCGATTGCTTTTCAGCAAGTTTTACAACAGGTCAGCGGGAATCGATGGGTCGTCGCTGCTGACCGCATTGCGCCAACCGCGAACGCGATAACGTTGAAAACGAACGGCGGACGATTTGTTGTGCGCAAAATCACACGGAATTTTTCGTTTTTAGATAGCGACGGGGAATCAAGTTTAGGCGAGTTCGGAAACAAAGAACGGCAAAAACAAATCACTGTCGATTTGATTCCACCGGTGTTAACGACATTCAATGTCACGACGGTCAAAGAAAACGGCCGCGAAGTTCAGAAATTTACTGTTGTTGCCGGAGAAGGTTGTTTGATGCGCTTCGACGTTTATGCGGTAAGTAGCCCGAATACTACCCATTTTACGTC
>CAYGHZ010000153.1:0-5549 GCA_964349635.1 uncultured Candidatus Marinamargulisbacteria bacterium | reverse complement strand
CATGACGGGTTAACACCGTTCCGATAGCGCCTTTTCCGGTCACGGATCGAAACTCTGTGGCAGCAGAAACCTTCGCGGATCGCTCCTTTGCGCCTTTGACAATAGCCGCCGCCAAGGGATGCTCACTGGATTTTTCCAGGCTTGCGGCAAACAGAAGCACGTCGCTCTCTGAAAATCCGGCAACGGTACGCAATGCGGTGAGTTTGGGTTTTCCCTCCGTAAGCGTTCCGGTTTTATCGACGATCAGTGTGTCGATTTTTTCAAACTGTTCCAAGGCTTCTGCGTCCTTGATCAAAATCCCCTCCAAGGCTCCGCGCCCCGTACCCACCATAATCGCTAAAGGCGTCGCCAGTCCAAGAGCGCACGGACAGGCGATGATCAGAACTGCAACTGCGCTCACCAACGCATGGACAAGTTTTGGTTCCGGCCCAAGCCACGCCCACATTCCAAAAGCCACAACCGAAATCGCAATAACGGCCGGCACAAAATAAAATGAGACCAGGTCCGCCAGCCGTTGAATAGGCGCGCGGCTGCGTTGCGCTTCGGAAACAAGATGGATGATCTGAGCCAACAACGTTTCGCTTCCCACTTTTTCGGCGCGGATCACTAAACCACCTGTGCCGTTCACTGTTCCTCCGATTACCTTTGAGTTTTCATGTTTTTCTATCGGAATCGATTCTCCCGTTACCATCGATTCATCCACCGAACTGTTACCCTCGATAACGCTGCCGTCGGTCGGAATCTTTTCGCCCGGCCTCACTCGCAGCGTGTCGCCAACGTTGACTTCCGAAAGCGGGATATCGGTTTCCTGTCCGTCGCGAATCACCCTGGCCGTCTTAGGCGTCAATCCCAAAAGAAGTCGAATCGCTTTTCCGGTTTTATATCGCGCGCGAAGTTCCAAAACCTGGCCCAACAACACCAGCGCCACAATCACGGCGGCGGTGTCGAAATAAACGGCCTGGGGAAAGAATTGAGGAAAAATAGTTACAAGCGCGCTATAAAAGTACGCGGCCAAAACGCCAAGCGAGATCAAGGTAAACATGTTTGGGCTGCGATTTAACACCGAATCCCAGCCCTTTTTCAAAAGCGGCAGCGCCGTCCAAAAAACGATGGGGGTACAGGCAGCCAGTTGAATCCAATTCGAAGAAAAAATAATGATGGGAGCGCTCAAAATAGCGGCAATCCAAAACCTTACAGTCGTCGATTTTAACTCGTGCTGACCTTCTTCGCTCACCGGCGTTCGCGGCTCCAGATCCATACCGCATTTCGGGCAACTTCCCGGGCGATTTGAAACGATTTCGGGGTGCATAGGGCAAGTGTAGGTGTTCATGGTCTCTTCCAATAAAAATAAATCACCGGATACAACAGTAACTCTAACACAAACGAACTCATCAGCCCGCCCACCATTGGAGCCGCAATACGCTTCATCATATCGGCGCCGGTTCCCATCGACCACATTAGGGGCAACAGGCCCATCAACGCCGCCATCACGGTCATCAATTTGGGCCGGACGCGCTTCACCGCGCCTTCAACAATGACGTCAATCAAATCGGTTTCACTTCGAATATCGGCCTGCTTCTTTTGATACGCCAAATCCAAAAACAAAAGCATAAATACCCCCGTTTCGGCGTCCAATCCCAGTAGCGCGATCATCCCCACCCAGGCTGCAATCGACACGTTATACCCCAGCGCAAACATTAACCACACCGCGCCAATCAGCGAAAACGGAACGGCCAACAAAATAATACCGGTTTTAACCGCGGATTTAGTATTAAGAAACAAAAGCAAAACAATAACCAGAATCGTTAATGGAATGACAATCTTCAGCCGCTCTTTAACACGGGCCATATTTTCATATTGACCGCTCCAGACCAATACATATCCCTTTGGAACCGACACGTCGCTGGCAATCACTTTTTTGGCGCGGGCGATATACCCGCCAATATCTGAAGTAGCGGAGTCGATATAAACATAGCCTGCCAGTTGGCCATTTTCATTGCGGATCATCGACGGGCCTTCGGTCAATCGAACGTCCGCAACATCGGAAAGCGGAATTTGAGCGTCTGTGGACGTCGCGAGCAAAATACGCCCCACGGCCTCCGGATCGCTGCGAAAATCTCGGGCATAACGCACCGACACCCCGTATCGCTCCCGTCCCTCAACGGTCGTGGTCACCGTTTCGCCCCCCAAGGCGGCCGAAATAGTGGAATGGACATCGTCCATGGTCAATCCATAACGCGCAAAATCGTCGCGCCGGGGGATAATGTCCAGGTAATATCCGCCCGCCGTCCGTTCGGCATATACCGTGCGCGTCTCTTTGAGCTTTTTTAACGCTGTTTCGATCTTACCGCCAATGGCCTGAATGGTTTCCAGATCCGGCCCCAACACCTTGATGCCAATCGGTGTTCGAATCCCGGTAGCAAGCATATCGATCCGATTCTTGATCGGCATCGTCCAGATATTCGGCATCCCGCTAAATTGAAGTTCGCTGTCCAGTCTGCGTTGGACATCGAACAATTGAGATTCAAAGCCAGGTTTCAGCACTATTGTCGTCTCAAACATCGAAAGCGGCGCCGGATCGGTGGAGGTCTCCGCGCGGCCCGCTTTGCCGTATACAGTATCCACTTCCGGGAATTTTTTAATGATTTGATCTTGGATATTTAATAATCGCTGCGCTTCCGTAATCGAAAGACCGGGTAATGCCGTGGGCATATACAATAGGCTGCCCTCGTTTAAAGGCGGCATAAATTCCGAACCCAATTTGAAGTAAATCGGAACCGTCGACAGCATCAGCGCCAAGGCAATTGCCAAGGTTGTTTTGCGATGCTTTAAGACCCATCGACACGCAGGTTCATAGACGCGAAACAATCGCCGGCTAACGGGATGCTCGTCCTCGGAATAATGTTTGCCCCGGGTAAACACGCCGCCCATCAAGGCCAAGATCGCCGGATTCAGCGTAATGGCGAGTAGCGCCGAAATCGCCATTACAATCGTCTTGGTGTAGGCCAAGGGTTTAAAGAGTCGCCCTTCCTGATCCACCAACGTAAAAATCGGAAGAAACGAAACGGTAATCACCAAAAGCGCAAAAAAGACCGATGGACCTACTTCTTTAATCGCTTGCAACAAAATCGGTTTAAAGTCGCTTTTGCGATCCCAATGTTCCAGGCGTTTATAAGCATTTTCAACCTGAATGATGGCGCCGTCCACCAGAACCCCGATCGAAATGGCAAGCCCGGTTAGCGACATGATGTTTGAAGTGATCCCCAACAAATACAACGGGATAAACGCCAACAAAATCGAAATCGGGATCGTCAAAATCGGAACCAGGGCCGACGGAATATGCCACAAAAAGAAAAAGATTACGACGCTTACCACCACCATTTCCTCGGTTAAGGAATGCGTCAGTGTTCGAATGGCGCGTTCGATCAGGCCGGATCGATCGTAAACAGGAACGATTTTTACACCGTCGGGCAGGGTGGGCTGCAGCTCGTTGATTTTCTCTTTAACGCGATGAATTACCGCCAGTGCATTTTCGCCATGGCGCATAATCACAATGCCGCCCGCCGTATCGCCCAAACCGTTAAAATCGGTCACGCCCCGCCGCAGTTCCGGCCCCAAACTGACATGGGCGACGTCTTTGACCGTCACCGAAGCGCCTGCTTCCGTTTTTAAAACGATCGATTCGATGTCGGCGACGGACCCGATATATCCCTTGGCGCGCACCATCAGTTCCGTACCCGAAATTTCAATTAACCGGCCACCCGTTTCGTTATTGCTTTTCCGGATGGCCTCGACCACCCGGGCAAGTGAAATGCGGTAGGCTTGCAAGAGGGTAGGGTCAATTTGCACCTGATACTGCTTCACAAATCCCCCCACGGAGGCCACCTCGGCCACGCCGGGCACCGATTGCAAATGAAAGCGCAGATGCCAATCTTGAATCGTTCGCAACTGGGCCAAATCGTGCTGACCCGACGCATCGGTCAGCGCGTATTGATACACCCATCCCACGGACGTGGCATCCGGCCCCAATTCCGTACTCACCCCTTGGGGCAAACGAGGCAAAATTTTATTTAGATATTCCAACACCCGCGACCGCGCCCAATAAATATCCGTACCGTCTTCAAAAATCACATAGACGTACGAATAGCCAAAATCGGAAATCCCTCGGATAGTTTTGATTTTTGGCGCGCCCAACAAGGCCGAAACAATCGGATACGTCACCTGGTCTTCCATAATCGTCGGAGACCGATCCCAACGGGAATAAATAATCACCTGGGTATCCGAAAGATCGGGGATCGCATCCAACGGCACGCGCCGTAGAGCCCAAAACGATCCAATGACCGCGCAAAGCGTCACGATAATTACAAAAAACTTGTTTTTAGCGCTCCATTCAATGATGGCGGAAATCATCGACCGTCTCCCTGAAATCGCGTTTCGGAATCTAAAAGAAATTGGGCCGACGTCACGACTTCATCGCCCGCTTCTAACCCCGAAATGATTTCATAATAACCCCCGGCGCGTCGGCCCAACGCCACCGAAACCGGCTCAAAATGGGTGGCGTCCAGCTTAATAAATACGATCATCTTGCGTCCGGTAAAAAACAGCGCTTTTTCAGGCAAAGCTAATCGGCAACCCAACGGAATCGAAACAACGACCTGAACGAGGGTCTGTGGTCGAAGTGACGCGTTCACTTTGATGGTATCCGGCGCTATCACCACGCCGGGATAATCTTTCCCCTCGAAAATAATTCGAGCATTTTGTCCGGCTGAAATAGATCCTCCAAATGGTTCGACATATATCCGATCCCGTGATTGCTGAACCGTGCCGGTCAATCGAATTTCATCCTCCAAAATCCTGCGACCAATTTTTTCAAATGTCACCCCGATTCGTTGCTGCTGCTCAATTGAAAAGTCTCCGCCTTCGTAAACGGGAATAAAATCCATACCCATCTCGTCTTTTTGCGGGGTAGGGGATGTTATCGATGGTTGCATCGGGTGACGATAAAATTTGATTTTCCCCTGACCTTCGGCCGGATTAGGAAATATTCCAAACGAAAGAATCAGTAAAAAGAGAAGTCTAATCACAGCGATCTCCCGGTGAGGCGCTCTAATTGGGCGCGGTGTAAATAAAATGATTTTTGCTTTTGAATAAATTCAACTCGAAGCTCTGTGACCATTCTGGCCGTATCCAAAACGTCCAACACATTGCCTTGAGTGATGGAATAAATCGTCTCGGTGCGTTCAAGCAATAGATCGGCCTCGGGAATGAGCGTAGTTTTGTAAAGCAGAACTTGACGGTAGGCGTCTTGAATTTCAATGGTAATTTGCGACACTTCCGAATGCACCGTCAATTTCATGGCATTCAGAGCAGCCTGCGCGACTTGGTGTTCTAGCGAAGCCGAATCCGCCAGAGACGATCGTTTCCAGGACCACAAAAAAGGAAAAGAGAGCCGAATCATCGCCATCGGTTCCGTGCTTCGCAGAGCCCCATATTGTAACATCAGATCCGGCAAATAGTCGTTTTGCGCGGCCTCGCTGGCCCATCTTGCC
>CAYGHZ010000152.1:0-5645 GCA_964349635.1 uncultured Candidatus Marinamargulisbacteria bacterium | reverse complement strand
AAACGTAAGGTGGTCAAAAAGGGGATTCCGGAAATAACCGTTAAATCCACCAAATAAAACAAGATATCGATAATGGCGATAACGGCAAATCCGGCAACTGCCAGGAAAAACGGCCCTGTAAATTGCCGGAACAGATAGCGATCAAGGATCGTTAGACGCCAGAACGCGCTTCGTTTCACTAACGCATTAAAGTTCTTCGGCTTGTTGCTGCTGCTTCGTGCGTCGTTTGGCGGCCTTCTCTTTTCGCTTTTTTTCCTCAGAAGGCTTTTCGAAATATTCCCGCTTCCTCAGATCTTGCAAAATGCCGGAATTTTTTACTTTTCGCTTAAATTTCCGTAAAACCGAATCGATCGACTCACCGGGTTTTTTTTCTTGAAATACCATAATTATTTGCCTCCTAAAATGTGAAAATGAACGTGGTTAACAATTTGTCCCGCACCGGCCCCGGTATTGGTGATCACCCGAAACCCGTCTTGCGCAACTCCGATCTGATTTGCAATATCTTGGATGGCTCTGATAACAGCTGCCACCAGTGTAGCATCCTGCGTATCAAAATCTAAAATGGACGGCAGATGCGTTTTGGGGATAACCAAAACATGCTGCGGCGCTTTGGGATGAATATCCCGAAACGCCAAGACCTGATCCGTCTCGTAGACTTTTTCGGCAGGCAGTTCACCGTTAACGATTTTACAAAAAATACAGTCCATAAATTTGGATTAAATGTATAAAAACAGAGCCTCAAGTTGAAGTCTGAAGTTCAGATTATACTTGAAGTCATTTATTTTTTCGATCAGTAATTCCGAACGAGATTCCTGAGCCCAGCGATCCAGAAACGACGGGATGTCTTCTTTGGACTGAGCCAGGTTTTCCGCAAGTTCCAGACGCTCCATATCGTCCATTTTTTTTACATCGTCATACGAGACATAGGGTAATTTGCCCGTCCAGGCCGGATTGTTGTTTGTGACCTGAAAATCAAGCGCCTGGCACCGCGAGCGAATAGTGGGCAGTAGGCCAAATAATTGGGAGGTTAGCAAAATAAAATGCACGCCGGCCGGAGGTTCTTCCAAGGTTTTTAAAAATGCATTGGCGGCTTCCGTGGTTAGGGTATCTGCGGCGTAGATCAGAACAACCATATAGGTCGATAAGCTGGGTCCGTATTTAATCCGTTCGCGCAATTGCCGAATCTCGTCGACCCCGATTTTTCCTTCCGTATTGACTTCGACAAGTTCAGCCGCAAGCCCTTGGGAAAAATAAAGACCGGCCTCTTCGATAAATGAACCGGAGGCGCCATGAAAAATATACCCGTTGGCCAGGCGCTTGTTGCGGATGACGCCGTCCACTATTTTCTTGTTACGAACGCTAAACGTCATTTAATAATAATGCCAACTAACGCGGCGGCGCCAATCCCGATCCACATAAAGAGCTGCTGATCCTGATAACCTTTGATTTCTTCTTTTAAGGCTTTCATTTCTTCGATCATTTGGCTGTTGTCGTGATTCAGATTTTTTTGTGTGTTTTCCAGAAGGGAAATTCTGTCTTTTTGAGCGCTCAACAACGACTCAAGTTCAGTGAATGTAGTTTTAAACGTACGAGCCAAATACACCAATTCCTGAATTTCGGCGCGGCTTAAACTTAAGTTGGTCTGATCCGTTGCATTAAGCAATTTATCCAACACAACGGCTAATTCTTTTCGGGAAACGGAATTATCTCCCAAAAATTTCCCGCCGCCATAAACCGGCATATACCCGCCCTTCACAGCTTTTTGAGCCGAGGAATACGCGCCGTCAGAGGGGGAGAGGTCGGTAATGTTTTGAGCCACCACCAGCACCGGATTAACCAAGACTATACACGCTAGAAACAAACAGATAAATCGCATCATGGGGACGCCTCCTTCAAAGGTGAGATCGTAATATTTAATGTGTTAACCGTCGATCCTGATTTTTTTAATACGAAGGTTGCCACGCCGGCTTTTTCGGCCCTGAAATGAAAATCCGTATTTTTGGAATGCGTCGTCATAATCACGTTGGATTCTTTGGACCAATCACCCAGCGAATGCCGTAAATATCGGGTCGCCTGATTGTCGTACTGGAGAGAGCACGAAATATTGTCTGATGGCTTTGCAAAGCGCATGCCGAACGATACATAAAAATAATCTCCGACATTCATCGTTGGCCGACTGGATTGCAGCGTAAATTCGATTTTCGGCGGCCTAATCTGAATGGTTTTATCGAACGACTGAAATTGACCCAACGTCGGATAAATATCGACTCCCACGTTGGCGCTGGTTTTTTTTGGGTCTTTAACTTTCACTTTCCAATGCACGCTGGTGGACTCGCCCGCCTTCAGCGCAGGTACGAATTTCTGGCTAAATTCGTAAGTGGGAAGAACGGCGTTAGTTCCGGCGCGCAGCTTGACCTGAACCGGTTCCGCCGTATGTTTGGTGCTATTCGTAAATTTAAGCCGCGCGTCAAAATAGGGGTTATAGGTCACCGTTTTTTGAAACGGGACGATAAACTCGGCGGTAATTTTCGGCGGCGCGATAATCTCAATTTCGCGCTGGATGGAATTCGGATCCAACGACTCGGATTCCGCCGACAGACGAATATATTGCGTGCCCGCAGACGCGCCGCTCACCACCACTTTAAGCGGCAACTGCCGAGTTTGTCCCGCGGCCAATCGTCCAATATTTTCTTTAAGCGATCCGTTCACCACCCGAAACCCGTTGGGTAAATCAAACGTGGCGACGGTATTGGTAGAGTCATAGCCGCCGGTATTTGACACATAACCCACGATTAACAACTCTTGTTTGGAGTTAAAATACGCTTCGCCGGGAGCGGCCAGGCCCAGACTCAGCGCGCCGGGCGCCAAGGTAAGAGACGCCATCCCGTACAACGTTTTAACGGAATAGTGGCTGCCCGCCGCCACCTCTCGTTCATCCCAATACAGCGCCAACGCCGTATCTTTTTCCAATTCCCCCGCCCGCACAAACGATCGGCCTTCTTCGTAATTAAATTCCCACGGGTAATCCGAAAGGGTTCCCCAATTCACCAAAAACATCCGATCCGGCGGTGTTAACCCTTCGCCCCGCAAGGTGCCCTGCGCCATCACGTTGGGCGACGTTAGCGAATCAAACGTTTGCCAATAATCTTGCAATTCCGCCTGCGAAAACCTGGCCTCCGACTCAAACGCCTTCGTGCCAATCCGAAACGGAGCTCCGTCATTGGCGCCCAATTTGGTATCCAACATCAAACGCACGCCGATTTTGTGAGGCGCGTCGCCCAAGTTTTTGACGGTATAGGAAATCAAGGCGGAGTCTCTCACCCGGCTGTTGGGGTTTCGATAAAACGACAACTTTTGAATCACACGAACGTCGTTAAAATCGCATTCGGTGACAATCCCCTCCGGGGTAATATTTTGGGTAACCACTTTCCCAAATTCACCCTTTAGCCCGTCCTGACCGGTGCGTTTCAACGTTTTCACACTTTCCCCGCCAAAAATAAATTCTTTTCCATCAATGCGAACCGTGGTGTACGAGGTCCAAGGAATCGGCCGGCCAAAAATTAATGGCTGATTGCTCTGCGTCGTTTCAACCGCAAACCGCCCCAAATCTTGCGGGCCGTCGTTGACCACAATTTTAATAAACTCGTTTTCAACCGATGCGGCCATGGAAACCGAAGCCGTCAGTAATAAAATAATAAAGACGCTTTTAATCAATCTTAAATTCATAGGATAGCTTGATTTTTCCATTCAGGTCTTTGCCCATAATACGCCGTGAATTAAATTTCCAATACTGCTGAACCGTTCGCCCAAAGGCTTGATCCAGTTCGTCGTGCCCGGAAGATCTGACGACATTAAATGTAGCAACATTGCCCTCGGCGTCGATCAAAAATTCAATTTCAACCTTTCCGGCCCAATTATAATTTAAGGCGGCTTTTGGATACACCGGCGGCACCGCAAACGATTGGATAAATCCCGGCTCGTCGCGGTCTCCCGGCAAACGCACAGGCTGAGGCTTTTCTTTGACGACCTGCGCGCGCGCTTGAGGATTTTTGGCAACGTCCATGCGTTGTTCCTTAGGCGGATTTTTTTGCTTGGGCGGCGGAGCTAAAACCAAGCGAACGGGAATTCGGTATTCTTTCAGTGAGCCGACGTTCGACGATAATTTGGGAGTGGGCAGCGCAACCAGGAGAACTAGAAAATGGATTGCGATGCTGCTGACAAAGGCAATCTGCTTAATTCGCTTTTCACTGACCATCGGCTATTTTTTGTTCAGCCTCTAACACCACGTCGAAGCACCCGCCCAAACGCACTTCGTCCAACGCCTGAATAACCAACGTATAAGGAACCGTCTTATCGGCATTCAGAATAATCTGGGTCTCCGGAACGTTTTTCATTTGTTCCGCGACGCGCTGACGAACCACGGCCACGTCGATCGGCTCCTTATCCAAGTAAAAATGACCCTCCGCGTCGATGCTCAACACCACGCCTTTTTTTTCGTTGGAAACGCTGGCGGCGGCCGGAAGTTGCAATTTCATACCTTGATTGTAAGCGGAGGTGGTCGCTAAAACGGCAAAGAAAACCAGAAGCGTAAAGACAACGTCCACCATCGGGTAGATTTCAAATCGAATCCCCGTTCGGCGACGTTTCTTTAACCGAATGACGACGGCGATTATTTTACTCCTTCTTTAGCGTGACAAAAGTCTAAAAAGTCGTTTAGGGCATGCTGCGTGTCCAAGATAAACACGTCCGTGCGATGCGCCAAAAGCTGATAGGGAAACATAAAGACAATGGCGATGATTAAACCGGCGACGGTAGCGATCAATACCTCGGAAATTCCGCCGGCCAACAGCGACGGATCGCCCATCGTTCCGCCAGAAACAACGCCAAAAATTCGAATCAGCCCCATCACTGTTCCAAAAAGCCCAATCATCGGAGCGGCCGTAATGATGGTGCTCAAAATATTTAAGTTTCGCTCAAGCTTCAATAATTCATGGCTGGCCACTTCCTTGACGTCCCATGATTTCAGAGCATCGTAAAACAAATGATTCAGCAGACCCTTTTGAGTATGCAAATGATCCAGCGTTTCTTCTTTGCCATGTTTGGAAAAATGGCTTTTGGCCTTCGCCAACGTATGCGTAATTTTTCCATGTTCTAATTTAAGATAAAGAAATTTATAAATAACCAAATACAAACCCCAAACCGAAACGGCCAGGAGCAAATACATCGCAACGCCGCCCTTAAGAAATAATTGCCATAACATAGTTTAACCTCCAAATGGGGATGCCGAAATTATAGGATTTTAACCTTTATTTATCAAATGAATCAGATCGTATAGTTTTCCGAAATTGGATTTATTGAATTTAAAAATCAACCGCCATTTATCTTGATAGTCGGTATTATCTTCTTCCGACTCTTCCGGCTCCAGCAGTTCAAATTCTCGATCCTGAGAAAGAGAACCGCATTTTCGCTTAATCTCTTTCATCATGTCGTCCGATAGTTTGCGATTGAGGCGAATATAGGCGCTGGTGCCAATATAACGAATCGAATGATAATTATGATAAAACTGCAAAATCGTATCAACGGCTTCGTCGGCATTTTTGGACAGAACAAATAAATTTAGATCTTCTTTGGAAATATAATCAAAT